>CADEDJ010000016.1:1935-52161 GCA_902826055.1 uncultured Nitrosomonas sp.
GCGATGGTTATGATGATGTGATCATAAGTGCCAGTGGTTATTACTCCAGCAATAGTTATATTGTGTTTGGCAAGGCTTCCGGTTTTGCTGCGACGATGGATTTACCGAGTTTGGATGGCAGCAATGGTTTCCGCTTCGACGGTGGCGGTTTTATGGTTAGCAATGCAGGCGATGTTAATGGCGATGGTTTTGATGATGTGATTGTCAATGCGAGCGATTATGGCACCAAATATAGCGCTGTGGTGTTTGGTAAATCTTCTGACTTTAGTGCGGCTTTCGATTTGTCAAGTTTGGATGGCAGTAATGGTTTCCGTTTTGATGGCGCAGGAGTTATCGCGAGTAGTGCCGGGGATATCAATGGTGATGGTTTTGATGATTTGATTTTTGGTGATCCCTATGCCGACCCTAGCGGTAGCGGTTTTGCCGGGGCAAGTTATGTGGTATTTGGAAAAGCTTCAGGTTTTGGTGCGACATTGGATCCCGCTAATCTTGATGGTGCTGGTTTCTACCTGGCAAGCGTGGCAGCGGGTGATGATTTGGGCAGAGCAGTCAGTAGCGCTGGGGACGTCAACGGTGATGGTTTCGATGATTTGATGTTGGGAGCCGCGGGGGCTGACCCGAATGGAGAAAAATCCGGATCCAGTTATGTGGTATTGGGGGGCAACTTCGGCAATGAAACGGTCTATCAGGGCACACCTGGAGATGATAATCTCATCGGTACGCCGGCAGCAGAACGGTTTGAAGGTGGCGATGGCAACGATACACTGAGCGGCTATGGCGGAGCGGATGTGTTTCATGGGGATGGCGGAGATGACGATATTTGGGTATCCGACCTTAACTTTCAGTTGGCCGATGGTGCTGCAGGCGACGATGTTCTGCACTTGAGCGGCAAAGATCTGAATCTGGATTTAACAAGCATGAATGGCAAAATCAGCGGTATCGAAACGATTTGCGTGTACGGTACAGGTGATAATACATTGACTTTGACCGCGGCTGATTTACTTAACCTATCGGATAGCACGAATGCGCTAAGAGTCCATGGCAATGCTGGAGACCATATTGTGGGATTGAGTAGCGGTTGGACAGATGGAGGCTTTGATGAAAATGGGTATTTTCATATTTTTACTCAAGGAGATGCAATATTGTTAGTTGGAGCCAATGTAACAACAGATTTTGTGTAAAAAACTAATTTTTTAGGAGACGCTGAATAACTTGCATTTGTTATTGCGAGCGTAGAGAGGAATCTTTAATAATCAACACAATAGATTTCTCGCTTGTGTTCGGAATGACATTTATTAACAGTTTCCTTAATTTGTTACGGCTCTAGACTCAGGTTTTTTGCTCATCTAGAGCCTTTCTTTTTGTCGAAATGATGAATGTGTAAAATTGTTTTTTGATACTATGCACGTTGATTGTGTGCACTGGATATCAATGCGGTAAAGGAATAAACAAGTGGTGTCGGCTACTAAAGTTAGGTTTAACAATCAACAGGGTGAACTACTATCAGGCGTGTTGGAAGCACCTGCAGGCGGAGTAAAATCGTATGCGCTATTTGCACATTGTTTTACCTGCTCCAAGGATAATCTGGCGGCGGTGCGAATTGCGCGTGCCTTAGCGGAACTGGGAATTGCTGTGCTGCGGTTTGATTTTACCGGGCTGGGGAAGAGTGAAGGTGAATTTTCCACTACTAATTTTTCATCAAATCTTCAGGATTTGCTAGCAGCCGCAAAATACCTCGAACAGCAATATGCCACACCCGCGCTGTTAATCGGGCATAGTTTCGGCGGTGCGGCGGTACTGGCTGCAGCGCAGGATTTGCCTGAGGCAAAGGCAGTGGTGACAATCGGCGCGCCGGCCACTGCCGCACATGTCAAACATTTGTTTGGCGATGCATACCATGAATTGCAAGTTAAGCAATCAGTTCAAGTTGAATTAGGAGGCAGAAGCTTCGGTATTCAACGCCAGTTTATCGATGACTTGGAGCGCTATAATTCTGTTGCGCATATTCAGTCGTTAAAGAAAGCGCTGTTGATATTTCACTCGCCTTTGGATGATGTGGTTGCTATCGATGAAGCCATGCGCATTTATACTGCCGCCAAACACCCTAAGAGTTTTGTATCCTTGGATCGTGCCGATCATTTGTTATCCAATCCTGAGGATTCCCGCTATGTGGCGGAAGTTTTATCGGCGTGGGCCAGCCGCTATCTCGGTGTCAATCAGGTTGCTGATAAAACAGCAGATTCGAGCGAGATGGCAATTGAAGCGGGCAGCGTAGTGGTGCTTGAGCGCGATAAGAAATTTACCCGCGAAATTTTGACGCAAGACCATCGCTTGATCAGTGACGAGCCGATAGCTTTGGGAGGAACCGATCTTGGTTTGAATCCGTATGAATTGTTGCTGGCTGCGTTAGGGAGTTGCACATCGATGACATTACGCATGTATGCCAATCACAAGCAGCTTGACTTGCAGGATATCCAGGTCAAATTGCACCATAGCCGCATTCATGCGGAAGATTGCGATGGCTGCGAAAAACGGGAACCGCTTCTTGATAGGATTACACGCCGCATTCAATTGACAGGCAATCTGACAGATCAGCAACGTACACGGCTACTGGAGATAGCGAATCAGTGCCCGGTGCATAAAACGCTGAAAAGTCAGATTCAGGTTGAAACTACGTTAACGGATTAGTATTGGTATGCAATCCCATGACGCTACAGAGAGGTTTCGTATCGATAAGTGGTTGTTTGCTGCCCGTTTCTTTAAAACGCGTTCACTGGCGGCTGAAGCCATCGAGCGTGGCCGGGTTACCTTGAATGATCAGCGCGTAAAGCCTGCTAAAGTTTTGGCGGTAGGTGATATGCTGGCGATTCGTATCGGTAAAGTACAATATGTTGTAAAAGTATTGGCGTTATCGAATAAACGCGGATCCGCACCGCAAGCCCAGCAACTTTACAGCGAAACCATTGAAAGCCGCGAGCAGCGGGAATTATTGGCGGCGCGTTTAAAAGCCCAGCCGCAGCCTTTTTTTACCAAAGGCCGGCCAACTAAGCGCGACCGGCGCGAAATTGAGTGGTTTATTTCTTCCAGTGAAGATGAGTTTTGAACGGCGCTTTATGATGAAGATAAATGAGTGAGAGAACAATGAACAATAACACCTTTAATTTGGATAAAAGTCAATTGATCGAGCAGTCTTTTGTGCAGATGGATACCCATTTGCAGGGAACACATTACAGTGCGGCACAAAAATTGGCGCTGACTTGCCGGATTCTGTTTGATAATGGGCACGATTCAGGATTAGCCGGTCAAATTACGGCGCGTGGCGAAAAGCCGGGTACTTATTTAACGCAGAGATTGGGTTTGGGTTTTGATGAAATTTGTGCAAGTAACCTTTTACTGGTTAATGAAGACCTTGAAGTTTTGCAAGGCGACGGTATGGCTAATCCGGCTAACCGTTTTCATTCCTGGCTGTATCGCGCCAGACCCGATGTACAGTGCATCATCCATACCCATGCCGTTCATACCGCTGCGCTGAGTATGCTGGAAGTGCCGCTGGAAATATCACATATGGACAATTGTGTGCTGTATGACGATGTGGCTTTTCTGCCTAAATGGCCGGGTGTGCCGGTAGGTAATGAGGAAGGTGAATTGATAGCCCAAGCAATCGGCGACAAGCGTGCTTTATTGCTGGCGCATCATGGATTATTGATTGCCGGCCCGGGTATCGAAGAAGCGTGTATGCTAGCGATTGCGTTTGAACGAGCCGCGCGTATGCAGTTATTAGCTACGGCGGCGGGAAAAATCCAACCGATTGATCCTGATTTGGGACGGGAAGCGCATGATTGGATTCTACGGGGTCAACGCAGTGCGGTGGGATTTGCTTACTACGCGCGGCGTAGTTTGAGGAAAAATTCCGATTGCTTGCAATAAAATTTGCTACAGTAAAATTTCACAGCAATTATTATTTCGGTTCCCATCGCAGATAGGAATTGTCGCGCTTAGCTGTTTCAGTTAGAATCCGCTCTTCCCAGGCGCGTAGCTCAGTTGGTTAGAGCACCACCTTGACATGGTGGGGGTCGTTGGTTCGAGTCCAATCGCGCCTACCAGTAATTCCAGCGATCCAAGAAAATATCTTGGGCACATTCTGTTCAGCAATAAGAATCCCCTTTTATCGTGCCGGTTCAGCAGCATGTATCTACTTTATTCCGGTAAATCTTGCCATTCAATTCGTTTTTGCGGCAAGCTAATACGGCTGCACACAATTTCTATCACATACAATAACCAAAAATCTTGAGGTAGCGCACAAGCAATGACTTATTTATTCAATAATCCGGCAAATTTTGCAGATGAACTGATTGAAGGATTTGTCGCAGCACATCGGCATCAGATACAGAGGGTTGATGGCGGCGTGATGCGGCGGCAACGTGCTATAACGGGCCAAGTCGTAGTCGTCATTGGCGGCGGTTCAGGGCATTATCCGGCGTTTGGTGGTTTTGTTGGTCTAGGATTGGCGCATGGTGCTGCCATGGGAAACATTTTTGCAGCACCTTCGGCGCAGCAGATTTGCCATGTGGCACAAGCTGTCGATGCAGGCGGGGGCATCTTGTTTTGTTACGGCAATTATGCGGGTGACGTGCTCAATTTCAATCTGGCACAAGAACGTCTTCGCGTTCAAGGTATTGATGTGCGCACAATTGTCGTGACCGATGATCTTGCTTCTGCTTCAGTGATTGAGAAACATAAACGCCGTGGCATTGCAGGTACTTTGCCGGTGTTCAAGGCTGCAGCAATTGCTGCTGATGCGGGAAAGTCACTTGATGAAGTTTTTCGCATTGCAACTGAAGCCAACGAGCGCGTTTGTTCGTTGGGTGTCGCGTTCTCCGGCTGCACGTTGCCGGGTGCCAATAAACCGCTATTCGAAGTGATGAACGGTAAAATGGAAGTCGGCATGGGCATACATGGGGAGCCGGGTCTTTATCGTATCGACTCACTCACTGCCGATGGTGTGGCGGAAATGCTGGTGGACAAGTTGCTATCCGAAGTGCCGCAGGCTGTAAGCGATGTTTCCGGTGCACGTGTCGGCGTGATTTTGAATGGCCTCGGCGCGGTGAAATACGAAGAGTTGTTTGTCGTCTATCGCAAAATTGAGCAATTATTATCTGCACGCGGACTGATTATTGTCGAACCGGTGGTGGATGAATTGATTACCAGCTTTGATATGGCGGGTATTTCACTGACGCTATTTTGGTTGAATGAAGAGCTTGAGCAAACCTGGATTGCTGCAGCGGATACACCGGCGTTTCATCGCGGTGTGATCGCCGACATCGCGCACTTGATCGGCAATGACATCGAGGCGAAGAGTGCGGCAGAGAAGCTTCCTGTCAAACCAGGTGCGGCGGATTCGCAAGCGGCCGCAAAAATTGTGCTGTCAGCGTTCGAAGCAGCAGTCGATGCAATTAATGCGCAACAGGAATATCTTGGTCGTTTGGATGCCATCGCAGGTGACGGTGATCACGGATTTGGTATGCTGCGCGGACTTTCTGCAGCCGTCGATGCTGCTAAAGCGGCACTGAATGCTCAAGCCGGCGCAGGAACATTGCTGATGGTGGCCGGTGATGCCTGGTCCAATCGTGCGGGCGGTACATCTGGTATGTTGTGGGGCGTTATTTTGCGCAATCTGGGGAATGCCTTGGGAGATGATGCGAGACCTAATTCTGCTACAGTCGCGGCTGGTGTTGCTTCCGCATTGCAAGCTGTAATTGATTTGGGCAAAGCACAACCCGGCGACAAGACACTGGTCGATGTGCTGTATCCGTTTTCCACCGCACTGAATGATGGTGCCGCCAAAGGCCTTTCGCTTGCTGAAGCTTGGACTGCTGCCGCAGAAATTGCCGGACAATCTGCCGAAGCGACCAAAAACCTCATCCCTAAAATCGGCCGTGCCCGCCCGCATGCGGACAAAAGTATCGGTCATTCTGATCCGGGGGCGGTATCGATGGCGATGATTATTGATGCAGCAGGCAGAATCATTAGAAAGCATTGTGATTGATTAGTAACGCTGTCTTTTCATTTTTCTGTTGGAGTGATTGACAACAAATTTGAGTGTTGTCATAGTTACCAACATGAAATCCGTCGAGCTATTGCGGCAGCGTATTGTGTTTTCCGAGAATCAATTTGCTGAGCTTGTTCTCTGGCAGATTGTGGAGCCGGTGGTGAAATCCAAACATTCGTTCAAATATCGCCTTGCCTATGTTGTGAAGGGGCGATGCGTGTTGCGATATGACAATAGAGCCGGAAAAGGCGATCACCGGCACTGGGGCGATCGGGAAATTGATTACGTATTTACCACCCCAGAGAAATTACTGGCCGATTTTCAATAAGATATTGGGAGGTGGAATCATGAGAACGGTTATTCTTGACGTGCGGGATCCAAAAGAATCGATGGCCGGTTTTGCGCGAGCCTGGAATTTGAATCAGAAACAGGAAGCGGATCGCATCAGCTTCGCGACTCCCGAGTTATTGTGGAAGGTGTTGACCGCAAAACGCTGGGAACTGCTGAAAGCATTATGCGGCGCGGGGCCAATTTCCATCCGAGAAACCGCGCGGCGAGTGTCGCGCGATGTCAAAGGCGTTCACGGCGACGTGACGGCGTTGCTGGAAGCGGGATTGCTTAATCGTACCGAAAGCGGTGCGATTGAATTTTCTTATGAAGCGATTAAGGTGGAGTTTTTACTGCAAGCGGCTTGATAGAAATGTTGGAGTTCAAGGCGTCACTCCAACCTATCGTCTTTACGTGCAAAGCTAATTATGCTCTTTGTGTTGGAGTGCATTTTCTTTGGGCCTAATGTCCTTGCTTCCTACTTCATTATTTTTGTTCCAAGGGATGAGGTTGTATACAGCAATTATTAATATAATGATGTTTATAATTAATAGGTTATTATTTATTCTTAAACTTTTGCTATTTTTTTCTAATGAATCTATCTGCAAATAATCTTCAGCTATTCCCATAAAATTCAAATACTCCTCAATCCTATCTTGTGATACTTGCTCTAATTCACTGATATGTGTCAAGTCCTGGCATCTACGTACTGCACTTCTAGCGGTATGCGAAATAGCATGAGCCTCTAGAAGTTTGTTTATTCCTTTTGGGGGCGATGCTAATCGTACAGAAGCTAAGAATGATGTTGCTATTCCTAATTCTTTCTTGAAAGTATCTCTAAAATTTGATGTTGGATCAGCAATAAAATTGTTTACGGCTAAATTTAAATTACTAAAAATTTCTTTTCCCTTTTTTTCACAATCCGAAATATAAATCCTCCAAGACCTGGCAGTAGCTAAAAGGGTTGTGATTACCATATGCGTTGATTCGACAGTGCCAAGCATAAAAGCTTGTCTTTCTTGCTCTTCTGTATCAAATACACACCATCCTCTTCGTGCAATATAAACTATGCTTCTTCCTGGTTTATAGATATCTCTGCCAGAGAGGTAATTTTCTTCATCAACGAACATTGTTGAAAATGGAGGTGTGGTTCTAGCGGATGCAATTACAAATTTTCTTACAGATGGAATTAAATGCTGAATCTGACTCAAACCATAAGCTCCAAAGCGAAATAAAACGCCAATATAAGGCCTTGACCTTGATGTTCCGACTTCTTCATCATTTTTCTTTATTGATAATGCAGAAACATATTCACTGTTAAATAAGCCATTATTATGTACTTCTAATACTTTTCGCTTATAATTACTTAGTTCTATGATTTTATTCAATTCTTTTTCAATTTCGCATACCTTCCATTCCATTGCATGAACTAATGATCCTACGAGTTTTTCATTTTGTATAGACCTGATCAATTCGGGTTTTTTGATTATGTCAACAACACTATATGCTGGAATATCTTTATTGGTCCCTTCACCCACGATACCATCATATGTAAGTCTAATAGATAAAACCAGATGTCCATTCTTCAATATACTGCATTCAATTGGAGCAATACTCTCAACGCTAGGATCATGAGTATATTTATAATCAATAATAAATCTAAATTTTCTTTTTACGGGGTCGCTTGTATTATCTTCAGCTAAGACTTCAAGATTTTCAAAAATTTTATTCGGTCGTAAGTGAAAATGATCGAGAATAATATCTGAAACGAAATTGTTACGTGTGTAGTGTGCAGCTTCTGAATTTTCCCAATCTCTATGTACATAGGCTTCAGTCGCTTTTTTGATTTCTTCAATTAGTTTTTTCTGCGCATCTGCCGTCTTATCATCTTTTTTTAATGAATAACCAAGAAAATACAGATAATTGAAGGTAATTTGCAAATCTCCCGGCTTAATTGAAAACGATGAATCAGTCGCATTCATTAAGACGTTTTTATTTAAGTTATTCATATTGTGGCGGATTATTGTCGCATGATGGTTTTGTCCAAGCCTAATGTTGGTATTTTATAAACAGTTTCTACCTCGTCAACCCCGCATACAGTACCGGCAGTTTCTCCGGCAGCCGTTCCACATGATCCACTACCAGGTAATTGCGTTCGCCGAAAATCCTGGATACATACTGATCGGCGCGTGGATCGAGGCTCATGCAGTAGGTGATGATGCCGGAGCGGCCGGCTTCTTCCACCGCTTTTTTGGTGTCATGGCGCAGGTATTGCGGATCGCGCACGTCGACGTCCGCCGGTTCGCCGTCGGTGATCACCAGCAGTAGCTTTTTTGCCGATTTTTGCAGTTTCAGGTAGTGCGTGGCGTGGCGCATTGCGGCACCCATGCGGGTCGACAGTTGGCCGGTCATGCCGGCGAGTCTGGCTTTGGGGATTTCGTCGTAGGGCTGGTCGAAATCTTTGAAGCGGAAGTATTCGACGTCGTGGCGTCCGTCAGAGCAGAAGCCGTGGATTGCAAACGGGTCGCCGATTTTGTTGATGGCGTTGGCGAGCAGTACTGTGGCCTGGCGCGTTAGATCCAGCACGGAGTAGTCGTGTCCGGCGACTTTTTCGTTGGTCGATTCCGACAAGTCGAGCAGCACCAGCACGGAAATGTCGCGTACTTTGCGCACCGAGCGCATCATGATGCGCGGGTCGGGTTGCATGCCCATGCGGATATCGATCAGCGAGCGGATCGCGGCGTTGATGTCGATTTCGTCGCCGTCTTCGAGCTTGCGGATGCGGCGCGTGCCTTGCGGCTGCATCGCGTCGAGCAGGAATTTCATGCGCGCGATTTCGCGTCTGTACTGATTGGCAATGTCGTCGATGCATTGCATGTCACCGAGCTTGGCGCGTTTTTCCTGCACCGTTGCCCAATCCGGACGTTCCAATTGGATCTGATAATCCCATTCGGAATAGTGGTACGGCGGCGATACCGGTTCTTTGCCTTCCGATTGGTTGAACGAAACGCCCATGTCTTCGTATGGGAAGAATTCGCTACCCATGACCCAGATTTCCTCTGCGTCATCACCGGCGGTTTCGACGTCGATTTCGTTGGCGAATTCCATGACGTTGACATACTTGCGTACTTGTTTGGGCGCATCGTACCCGGCGGACAGCGATTTGTTGAAATCGAATTCCTCGAATTCCCAGAAATAGCGGTTGTCATCGCGGTACGGCGCGGTGAGCACGTCGGTACGCGGGTTGTACGGAATCTTTTTGTCCATGAAGCTGTGCGCAAGCTGCACGCCGATGTCCCACGAGGTTTGGTGGCTATCCAGCTTGTCGTGCGCGGCTTTAAACAGTTTGCGGCCTTCCGCGATCCACGGGTCTTTGTCTTTGTAATCCGGGTCGAGCAGGGCGCGCGCCAGGCGGTTGAGGTAATCGCCCATCGATACATTCATTTCCGGCGTGGCACTATGCAGTACCGACCAGGTATGGCGTAATCCGGGAAAGCGGCGGATCGACAGTTCTTCGATACGCGCGTCTTCGATGACGGAAATCACCGCCATTTGCAGCGGGTTTAAGCTTTCCGCGGAAATCGGCTGCTTGGTTTCGACCAGATGCGCGGCCGCATGTGCGGCGGCGGCACGGTAGACTTCGGTCGCGGAAACGTCGCCGAATGCATCGTAGGCATCGGGGAGGTGGATGAAATAGTTTTCGATGAACGGCTTGTAGCCTTCGCGCGTTTCAAAGTCGCCGGACGTCGGTTTCATGAAAAAATCGCGTGCCCACAACGCACGCAGATACATGTTGATACGGCGCTGCACGTCGACGAACAAGGTGCCTTTGCGCTCTTTCTGTAAAACCGCCAGCGATTCTTTCGATTCCAGGCCGAAATAGCGGATTTGCTCTTCGTAATCGGTGCGGTGCGCATGCGCGCCCCACATCGCCCAGCGGCGCAGGCCGCCTAGTGTCAACTGCCCGAACAGGATATCCAGTTTACCCAGCATTGGGCGGATGCCGCGCGGTGCCTGCGCGATCAAGGTATTCAGGAATTGCAAATAATTCTGAAATAGATGCGCGTCACCCAGCCGTTTTGCGGCGGTAGGGGAAGTTGCCAGCACCAGTTCGATGACCGCGCCGGAAGTCCTTGAAGCCAGTGAAAGCACCGAAGTAGCCAGATCGGCGATGACATCCTCGCCGATTTCCTTGACGACCAGCGGGATCTCGTCAATCCAGCAATCCACCACGCTGCGTCCGCGCCCTAAGCCACGGATCGCCGATGCACCTTTCAGGTAATTATCCAAGCCGCGTGGCGAAAAGATCTTAACTGCCTCCGGCCAGGCGTGGTGGAGCAATTCAACCGACTCGGGTTCCAAATCCTCAAGCAATTCTTTGTAATCGTCCAGATTGATACTCATGGCAGCACCTATTAATGGGTTAAAACAATCAAAACGGGGTAATGGTCTACCGGATTAGTTGAAGAATGTACTGACTGCTGCATCCAGTGCGTCGCGCATATCGGGATCGTCGGTGATCGGACGTACCAATGCCACACGGCACGCGGCGTGCGCGTCGACATTCTTGGCGATCAGGCTGCCGGCATAAATTAGCATCCGCGTGGAAATGCCTTCGTCCAGACCATGACCTTTCAAGTTACGTGCGCGTTCAGCGATCGATACCAGCTTTTCTGCGATGTCAGTCGAGACGCCGGATTCGTGCGCGACGATTTCGCTTTCGATGTCGTGGCTGGGGTAATTGAAATCCAACGCGCCAAAACGTTGCTTGGTCGATTGTTTCAAATCCTTCATCAGGCTTTGATAGCCAGGATTGTATGAAATGACAACCTGGAAGTCTGCGTGTGCTTGAATCAATTCACCTTTTTTTTCTAATGGCAGCACACGGCGGTTATCGGTCAGTGGATGAATGACGACCGTAGTGTCCTGACGTGCTTCGACGACCTCATCCAGATAGCAAATTGCGCCATAACGCGCAGCAACAGCCAATGGCCCATCTTGCCAGCGTGTGCCGCTTGCATCTAAAAGAAAACGCCCCACCAAATCGGAGGCGGTCATGTCTTCGTTACAAGCAACGGTAATCAGCGGTTTTTTTAATTTCCAAGCCATGTACTCGACAAAGCGGGTTTTACCGCAACCGGTCGGACCTTTCAACATCATCGGCATGCGCACCGAATAGGCGGCTTCATATAATTTCACCTCATCGGCGACAGGATGGTAATAGGGCTCGGTGGTTACGCGGTATTGATCAATGATTTTGCTCATGATGAACTCCTGTTATTGCTACCTGAAAAGTACTTTATTTTGATCAAAAAAAAACCCCCGGTCCTGTTATAGGTAAGGGGGTTCCAGGGTACGAAACCCGTTGTGTTTAGACAGTCTTGCCGCGGTATATCACCATGGCTGTGCCTTGTGATTGGTTGAAATTGTTGTAACCAATCAAACGGACATGATTATTCGGATTGGCTTTATGACATGCGGCAGCTTCTGCCAGCACGCGGTCAACATCCGTTTCACCAAACATAGGTAATTTCCACATGTACCAGTAGGAATCCATCACATATTCCGGTTCTGTATGTTCAATGGCTGGGTTCCAACCTTTGCTGATCAAATATTGCACTTGCTTCTTGATATCTTTGTCAGCCATCGCAGGCAGGTAGGAAAATGTTTCAAATTTACGGCTTGCTGGATCGCTAACACGTGATTTGTAATCGATTACTTCGCTCATTATTTATTCCTTAATTTTAGAAAGATGAGGGAGAAAAGTAGCGTTAACCATCAACTCTTCTCCTTGAGTTATGTATTCTTACTTGTGAGCTATGTCGAGCTTATCAACCGTATCAAACTCGAACTTGATCTCTTTCCATGTTTCCATGGCGATTTTCAGTTCAGGGCTGCTTTTGGCTGCTTTGGTCAGAATAGCTTTGCCTTCTTTCTCGATTTCAACGCCTTGGTTACGTGCTTCTACGCAAGCTTCCAATGCAACACGGTTAGCCGCCGCGCCCGCAGCGTTACCCCATGGATGACCCAGAGTGCCACCGCCAAACTGCAAGCAAGCATCATCACCGAAGATTGCGACCAGTGCTGGCATGTGCCATACGTGAATACCGCCGGATGCAACCGGGAATACACCTGGCATGGAACCCCAATCCTGATCGAAGAACAGGCCACGGCTGCGGTCTTCTTTGATGAATTTGTCGCGCATGGTGTCGATCCAGCCAAGAGTTGCCGCACGGTCACCTTCCAATTTACCGACCACGGTACCGGAATGCAGGTGATCGCCACCGGATAAACGCAGCACTTTGGTTAAAACGCGGAAATGAATACCATGGTGTGGATTGCGATCAAGCACGGCGTGCATTGCACGGTGGATATGCAATAGCATGCCATTGTTGCGGCACCAGTTAGCCAATCCTGTGTTGGCTGTTAAACCACCTGTTAAGTAATCATGCATAATGATCGGTGCGCCCAATTCCTTGGCAAACTCTGCACGTTTGTACATTTCTTCCGGGTTAGGTGCTGTTACGTTCAGGTAGTGGCCTTTACGTTCTCCGGTTTCACGTTCGGCTTTTTGGCAAGCTTCCACTACAAATTGGAAACGATCGCGCCAGCGCATGAAAGGCTGGCTGTTAACGTTCTCATCGTCCTTGGTCAGATCCAGACCGCCACGCAGGCATTCGTATACGGCACGGCCATAATTTTTGGCGGACAGGCCCAGTTTAGGCTTAATGGTACAACCTAACAGCGCGCGGCCATATTTGTTCAGACGATCACGTTCCACTTGAATACCTGTTGGAGGTCCACCACAAGTCTTGACGTAAGCAATCGGAAAACGCACATCTTCTAGACGCAGAGCACGTAACGCTTTAAAACCAAACACGTTACCTACCAGCGAGGTCAATACGTTAACGACAGAACCTTCTTCAAACAGATCGATCGGGTATGCCACGAAAGCATAGAAGCAGGTGTCATCCCCAGGTACGTCTTCAATCTTATAAGCACGTCCTTTATAGTAGTCCAGGTCGGTCAGCAAGTCGGTCCAAACTGTGGTCCAGGTACCGGTCGACGATTCTGCGGCTACTGCAGCAGCGACTTCTTCACGGGGTACGCCGGGTTGAGGGGTAATTTTGAAACAGGCCAGAAGATCCGTATCCAACGGCGTGTATTCTGGTGTCCAGTAGGTTTGCCGGTATTCTTTAACACCGGCGTTGTATATTTTTACGGCCATGATAATTTCTCCAGGTTAATTCCGTTCAGCTTCAATCAACGAAACCGATGCAGGTGAGCGGATATTGCGTTACAAAATGACTGCCTAAGTGACTGCTTAAGGCTGCTTTTTACGGCTACTTGAAATAGCTCAAATTGTTAGATTGAACTATAGCGCTAATTACCTATAAGAACAAATCAGTAATTCTGATATTTATGATAAGGTAATACTTATGAAAAATTTACTCAGCTGACAGATGTTACATTTCACTTTACGGCAATTAAAAGTGTTTGAATCGGTTGCTCGCCATTTAAGTTATTCTCGTGCAGCTGATGAACTTCACTTGACTCAACCTGCTGTTTCCATGCAGATAAAGCAGCTGGAAGACAATATTAGTTTACCGCTATTCGAGCAATTAGGTAAGCGAATTTATCTCACTGAAGCGGGGCGTGAGTTGTATCAATATAGTCGTGCAATTTCTCAGCAGTTATCGGATATGGAAGTTGCACTGGAAGAATTGAAAGGCATGGAACGCGGTAAATTAAATATTTCAGTGGTTACAACAGCCAATTATTTTGCACCGCATTTATTAGCAAAGTTTTGCCAAAGATATCAAGGAGTCACCGTCAGTTTAAATGTTTCCAATCGTGAGGCGGTGTTAAAACAATTGGCAGATAATTTGATTGATCTGGCTATTATGGGGCAGCCACCGGATGGTTTAGATATTGTAAGTGAATCTTTTATGGAAAATCCATTGGTGGTAGTCGCCCCACCGCATCATCCGTTATGTCAAGAACATCAAATACCTGTCAAGCGGCTGGAAAAAGAGATTTTTCTGGTGCGTGAATCGGGTTCCGGAACGCGCAGTGCCATGGAGCGATTCTTCGCGGCGCATGACATCAAAATTAGTAAAGGTATGGAAACGGATACCACAGAAGCCATCAAACAAGCTGTGCAAGCCGGTATGGGGTTAGGTATCATGTCACAGCATACGGCAGAACTGGAACTTGAAACAAATCGTTTAAAAATGTTGGATGTGCAGGGTTTTCCCATTATTCGCTATTGGCATGTGGTCAATAGAAAAAATAAGCGGTTGTCAGGTGTCGCAAATGCTTTCCGGGAGTTTTTATTAACTGAAGCTGAGAAATTGATGCTGGAATCAAAGAAATAAATATATTTTTGAGAAAAATCAGTTCATTATTTAAAATAATGCCTATGAATAATGTTCGTTACATTACTGATAATTCTTGTATGAAAAACCCGATAAAACACGATGAGAATGCAATGCATGCAAATCATTCAACAGCGCCTAGCATTTATTTGATTTGTGGTGTGCTTTCACTCATCATTTTATTGGTAGACTTTGTTACGCCTCTTGGTATCGCGAGTGGTGTTCCTTATATTATTGTGGTATTGATTTCCTTAAAATCCCCTGAAAAACGTTTTACCATTGCGATTGCGTGGATTTGTACCCTATTGGTAGGTATTGGGTATTGGGGGTCGCCTCCCAGCGATGTTGCATTATATAAAGTTTATGCGAACCGTTTTTTAAGCATATTAGCAATCTGGGTCACTGCGATTATAGCTTTGAAACAACGCGATAGCATGAATAAACTTCATGAAGAGCGCTTGAAGAGCGAACAAGCAGTTCGGGAAGTGGAAATCCGGGAGGAAAGGTTAAAAGTGTTAAAAGCAACCGTCCAAACTGTACAAGATATTGTCGGTAATTTTCTCAATAACATGCAATATTTTAGATTGGAAATTGACAAAAAAAATACCTTGTCACCCGAATCGATACAAAAGCTTGATCAGCTTATTCAAGAAACATCTTTGCGAATCAATACACTGGAAAATGTAGAAGAAGTTCGTGAGAAAAAGATGGCTGGTAGCAGGGTTGGTATAGACTATGAGCAGATTGTCAAAGATAACGATACAATCAGCAACAAATAATGGTTATGCAAGATTTTGAGGAGAAATGATGTCAGGACAAGGATCGGGTGGAAATGTACTTGCAGCAGTGTGTAGTTTTTTTATTCCTGGTTTGGGGCAATTAGTACAGGGGCGCATACTGCCGGCAATATTGTTTTTTGTAATTACCGGCACAGGGTATTTTTTCTGGGTGTTAATTATCCCTGCGGTGATTGCCGGGATTTTTCATTTGTGGTCAATCATTGATGCGGCACGGTTTGTTGGCGCGGATTGATGTATATCACGGCTTTAATGAATGATCACGATTGTGGTAAGAAGCGGTGATATATTGCCGCCAGGATAAAACAGCGGCTGTAAAGACGTGCAAAGGGATTCTTGCAGATTGCCCAGGTTCTGACGCGAAATCTTCTTCAATTTCAGCATAATCCGAGGATAACCGTAGGCAGTAGGCATTTCCGATGCGTTCCCATTCAGAAAGCTTGCCGGTGTGGACAGCATCGATTTTCTCCAGCAATTCGTTTACGCCTTCCGGACTTTTTTGTATATCGATGGTCAAGTAGGCGGTAACCAAACGATGTGTAGGGTCATCGGCATTGTATCCAGGCCAGGTAAAGGATCGGTTGTTCATTCAAAAATTGGAAACGCTGTATTGATTTTGCCTTGTCTGGCGGGTGCGAAGCCAATGGTAAAAAAATTCCCATCTTTGCTGCAATAGTGCGGCTCCTGTTCTGCATTGGCGGCCGGTTTATTGATGCCGCATCGTATCCAATCGGGAGAACCGGCGGGGCAATTGGATTCCGAATTGGTAGCGGCATGACTGATTGAATTAAGTACTTGCGTTACTGTGCAATTGTCTGGAAACATGGATGAAAATTTGTTTTTACTGGGATTGCTTTGATGTGACCAACGGCCTGTGTAAATTCCTGCTGCGTTGGCCGGGCTTTGCACAATGAATTGCACAATAGTTGCGGGATTAATTCCTTCAGGCCGTGAATGGAAGCCTTTGGGGCGATTATTGTGCCATTCACCGCAGAATATATGATATTGATTGAGCTGCAAGCCATTTTCAAGTGTTACCCAATGGGGCAGTGTTGAACAATCCACTTGGGCGAATACCGTGAGCGGGCTGAGCATGAACAGTAATACACTGAATTTCAATGAATGCCGGATTGTTGAATGGTGCATGTTGCTTCCTCGAGGTAAGGATGTGAGCAGATAAAAAATATAATCTACCGTTATCAGATAAAATTCCACCTTCTTTTTACATCATAGCTTTTATTTAAATATTTTTACATGTCATCCAAACACGCTTCACAAAAAGTTGGTTTTATTTCTTTAGGCTGCCCCAAAGCATTGGTGGATTCTGAACAAATCCTGACACAATTACGTGCCGAAGGGTATGAAATATCGCCCTCGTACCAGAATGCCGACCTGGTGGTGGTCAACACTTGCGGTTTTATCGATAGCGCAGTGGAAGAATCACTCGATGCCATTGGTGAAGCATTGGCTGAAAACGGTAAAGTCATTGTCACGGGTTGTTTAGGTGCCAAAGAGGATGGCGATGTTGTCAAAAAAGCGCATCCCCAGGTTCTCGCGGTTACTGGGCCACATGCATTGCCGGAAGTCATGTCGGCGATCCATACGCATTTGCCACAACCGCATGATCCGTACACGAGTTTGATACCGCCGCAGGGAATCCGCTTAACGCCAAAGCACTATGCCTATGTGAAAATTTCCGAGGGGTGTAACCATCGCTGCACTTTTTGCATTATTCCTTCGATGCGCGGTGATTTGGTGAGCCGGCCGATTCATGAAGTGATGCAGGAAGCGGAGCATCTGGTGGATGCGGGTGTAAAAGAATTGCTGATCATTTCTCAGGATACCAGTGCCTATGGCGTGGATGTCAAATACCGTATGGGTTTTTGGCAAGGCAGACCGGTAAAAACCCGGTTGACCGAGCTTGCACAGGCGTTGGGATCCCTGGGTGTTTGGGTGCGGTTACACTATGTTTATCCTTATCCGCATGTTGATGAGGTGATTCCGTTGATGGCAGAAGGAAAAATATTACCTTATCTCGACGTGCCTTTTCAGCATGCCAATTCGCGTATTTTGAAAGCCATGAAACGTCCGGCCAATGCCGAGAATAATTTGGCGCGCATCCAGCAATGGCGCAAAATTTGCCCGGATATTACCTTGCGTAGCACGTTTATCGTTGGTTTTCCTGGCGAAACTGAAGCGGAGTTTGAGGAGTTGCTGGCTTTCTTGCGGGAAGCACAATTGGATCGCGTCGGCTGTTTTGCGTATTCGCCTGTGGAAGGCGCGGCAGCCAATTTGTTGTCCGAGCCGGTGCCGGAACAAGTCAAGGAAGAGCGCCGCGCACGTTTTATGCAGTTGCAAGCGGAAATTAGCCGTGAGCGTTTGGCCAAGAAAATCGGACGAAACATGACCGTCATGATCGATGAATTGACTGAGGATTGCATTATTGCACGCAGCAGCGCCGATGCACCTGAAATTGACGGCTTGGTTTATGTCGACAAAAGCATCGAAGGCCAGCCTGGTGATTTCATCGAGGTCGAAATTACAGATGCGGATACGCATGATCTTTTTGCGGCAGCGACTAAACAATAAACGATACGATTAATGCAGCACCGCTGGGATATTTTCTGCACGGTTATCGATAATTTTGGTGACATTGGTGTGTGCTGGCGCCTAGCCAGGCAATTAGCCTCTGAACACCACCAAACAGTGCGGTTGTGGGTTGATGATCTGAATAGTTTTGCTGCCATCGCGCCTGCGATAAACCCCAATATTTCGCGCCAAATCGTGCACGATATTGAAGTTTGTTCATGGCATAAACCATTCGCAGCAGTTGAATCTGCCGAGGTGGTCATTGAAGCTTTTGCTTGCGAATTACCCGACAGGTATGTGATCGCGATGCTACAAAAAAACAAGCCACCGGTTTGGATCAATCTGGAATATCTCAGCGCTGAGCCTTGGGTTGCTCAGTATCATGCGGTACCGTCACCGCATCCCCGTTTTCCTTTAATCAAAACATGCTTTTTCCCCGGTTTTGTGGCAGGCACGGGAGGATTGTTACGCGAAAAAAATTTGATCACGCAAAGACAAGCGTTTAATGCGTCCGCTGAATGGGAATTTTTACAGCGCAAGGATTTACCGGGCCGTGAAGCGGATGAATTGCGCATGTCATTGTTTTGCTATGACTCAGTGCCAATCGAAAAACTGATACAAATTTTGTCTCAGACAAAAGTGCCAGTTCTATTGATCGTGCCTCAAGGAAAAGTGGCTGAAAAGATTGCGGCCATGCTCAATCCAACTTCTTCACAAAATAACGTATCGCTAAAGTGTGGATACTTAACCGTTCAGGTTATTCCATTTATGGAACAAACCGACTATGACCGCTTGTTGTGGAGTTGTGACGTTAATTTTGTGCGGGGCGAGGATTCTTTTGTACGTGCGCAGTGGGGCAGTAATCCGTTTATCTGGAATATTTATCCGCAAGCGGAAGGCGTGCATTGGAAAAAACTGCACGCATTTCTGGATTTGTATTGCTCGAACATGACAATAGAGTTGGCGGTTGCGGTGCGAGAAATGTGGTCTTGCTGGAATGGCATCGGTGAAATAAATCATGGCGTTTGGATGAACTTCCTGTCTGCTCGTGAGTCTTTGAAGCACCATAATGATCATTGGCTGAAACAATTATTGAAGCAAAATGACTTGGCCTCCAGTCTGGTGCAATTTAGTATGAATCAGTTATAATTTAACGTTTAGAAACTAGGCATTTGCTGATAAAAGCAACATCAATTAACTTCATTTATTTTGGAATTGAACTATGAAAACCGCAATGGAACTCCGCTCAGGTAACGTCGTAATGATTGGTAATGATCCCATGGTCGTGCAGCGGGCGGAATTTACGAAATCGGGCCGTAATGCGTCTGTGGTTAAAATGAAGCTGAAAAATTTATTTTCCAGTACGACAATGGAAAATGTTTATAAGGCTGATGAAAAATTTGATATGGTGGTTCTGGATAAGAAGGAATGCACTTATAGTTATTTTGCTGATCCTCTCTACGTATTCATGGATGGCGATTTTAATCAGATCGAAATAGAAGCTGACAATATGTCGGATGTGTTGAATTATCTGGTCGATGGTATGGAAGATGTTTGCCAGGTAACTTTTTATAATGACAAAGCGATTTCTGTTGAATTACCCAATACGATCATTCGTGAAGTTGAATACACTGAACCTGCAGTGCGCGGAGACACTACCGGAAAAATCATGAAACCAGCCCGTCTTACAGGGACAGGATTTGAGATTCCAGTGGCCGCTTTTGTTGAAATTGGCGATAAGATTGAAATTGATCCACATAACAATGAATTCAGAAAGCGGGTTTGATGAGTAGTTATTAAATGAGACTAAAGTATTGAACGGGAGGATACCGATCTGGAATGGTTTTATCTCGTGCTTGAAGGTTTTTCTTAGTGAAATTCAACCTTATGTTTTACAGTTTAATTTTCGGGAAATCATAACGTGTTTTAACACGCGTATAAAAAATCAAATTTAAATGATACCGGCAGTGTCAGCCCTAGTGGAATCTGATGCGCATACAATTCCTTTGTTGGCGGATACCATTTGGCGGCATCATTACGCAGGCATCATATCATCACAACAAATCGATTACATGCTGGCGCAACGCTATCAGCCAGAACTTATTACTCAGCAATTAATGGATTTCAGTATTTGGTGGCGAAAACTAGTTCTGGCGGATGTTATTATAGGTTTTTCCTGTTATACGCGGACGAAAAGACCTGATGAACTAAAAATTGACAAACTGTATATTCATTGTGATCATCACCGTAAAGGATATGGTGCTATGCTGATTGCGGACGCTCTAAAAATTATGCGGGAAAATAATTTGAGTTCGCTCATTTTGACTGTTAATAAGCGCAATCAATCGGCAATACGGGCGTATCAGCATTATGGTTTTGAAATTGCGGGTGATAGTATGGTGGATATTGGAGGAGGGTTTGTCATGGATGATTACTTAATGACGCTATCAAAATTGTGAAAATTGGGTTTTTGGAATGTTCGGCCGATGAAGTTAAGATTTACTAAAATGCATGGCCTAGGAAATGATTTCGTCGTTCTCGATGGCATCAATCAATCCATAAATCTCAATCAGCAGCAACTTCGTTTTCTTGCAGACCGGCATTTTGGTATTGGTTGCGATCAAATTCTGTTGGTTGAGAAAGCGGCAGGTCAAGCTGATTTTCGTTATCGTATATTTAATAGTGATGGTGGTGAAGTTGAGCAATGCGGTAATGGCGCACGCTGTTTTGTTCGCTACGTGCATGATCACGGGTTGACTCAAAAAAACGAAATTCGTATAGAAACGCTGAGTGGTGTGATAACCCCAAAGCTTGAAATCAATGGCAATATCACAGTTGCTATGGGAAAGCCTGTTTTTATGCCACAAAAAATTCCTTTTATTGCAGAACAATACGCACCGACTTATGCGCTAGAAATAGCGCATGATCTGGTTACGATAAGCGTTGTGTCGATGGGTAATCCACACGCTGTGCGCGTGGTGCATGATGTTGAAAGCGCGCCGGTGGAATCTGAAGGCGTTTTGATTGAGAGTCATCCACGCTTCCCAAAAAAAGTGAATGTGGGTTATATGCAAGTAATTGATCGCAATCATATTAAGCTACGTGTATTCGAACGTGGCGCAGGTGAAACCCTGGCTTGTGGTACCGGAGCATGTGCTGCAGTCGTAGTAGGTATCACTTTGGGCTTACTGGACCAGCAGGTGATTGTCAGTACACGAGGAGGTGAATTGACGATAAACTGGCAAGGACAAGATGAACCGGTCTGGATGACTGGACCGGCAGTGACGGTATTTGAAGGTGAAATAAATTTATTATCGAGCAAGGAAGAATGATGAAACCAGAAGATGTCGCACAGTACTTACAGGAACATCCGCAATTCTTCAATGAATATGCCGACTTGTTAGCGGATATTCAAATTTCCCATCCGCAGGAGCAAAAAGTAATTTCGCTTAATGAGCGGCAAATTCTTTCTCTTAGAGAAAGAAACCATGTTCTGCAAGATAAGCTGCTTGAACTGATTAATTTTGGTGAAGAAAATGATGCAATCAGTGAAAAAATGCATCGACTGGTGATTGCCTTGCTTTCCATTGATGCTTTGAATGAGCTTTTTACCGCACTATACTTCAGCTTAAAAGAAGATTTTGTTGTTCCACTAGTGGCAATGCGTTTGTGGAATGTTTCCTATAATGGCGAATGCGATATTGAATTTTCTTCCGTTGGTGAGGATGTTCGCACGATTGCCGAAAGCTTGTCGCAGCCATACTGTGGTAATCATATTGCTGACGAGATCAAGCAGTGGTTCGGTGAAGGTGCTGAACATTTGAATTCGTTTGCTATGATTCCGTTGAATTCTACACAAAATATTGGTTTGCTGGTTCTCGGCAGTCCTGATATAGAACGATTTTATCCGGAAATGGGTACGCTACATCTTAAGCGGTTGGGAGAATTGGTCAGTACGAGCATTGTTCGCTATGATCAGGCAGATCCTGTGAGTGGCGGATAGTGTTAACGTCATATCAGCAATGAGCAGAAAACCTGAATTACTGGCCACTTTATTTATTGATCATTTGCTATACGAGCGGCGTTTGTCACCCCTTACGGGCGATAGTTATGCGCGTGATATTCGTGCTTTATTTAGCCATGTCAGCGAGCTCAATTTGCAACAACTTCAAGCTTCAGATATCCGTCAGGTCATTGCAAAACTGCATGGTAAGGGGCTCTCAGGCCGGAGTTTGTCGAGAATGTTGTCGACATGGCGAAGTTTTTATGATTATTTAATTCGCGATCATCATTATCAGCTTAATCCATGCATTGGTTTGCGTGTACCCAAGTCTCCGCAGAAATTACCCAGTGCGCTTTCTCCTGACGAGGCTAAGCAATTGCTGGCTTTTCCCTCCGATAGTTGTTTGTTGGCACGTGATAGTGCAATGTTTGAATTGTTTTATTCTTCCGGTCTCCGTTTGGCAGAGCTGGCGCAACTTAAACCTGTAGATATCAGTGTTGATGAAGGGACGGTAAGGGTTTGGGGTAAAGGAGGAAAAGTCCGGATTGTTCCAGTAGGCGACTATGCATTGAAGGCTTTGGCAACTTGGCTCAAGCAACGCGCGCTGATAATAAGACCGGGAGAAACGGCGCTTTTTTTATCCCAACATGGTAAAGCAATCAGTGCTCGCACGATTAGTTATCGATTAAAATGGAGAGCCAGATTGCAAGGTATTCACCAAAATGTACACCCGCATATGTTGCGGCATTCCTTTGCTTCTCATGTACTGCAATCCAGTGGCGATTTAAGGGCTGTTCAGGAAATGCTGGGACATGCTCACATAACCTCGACACAAGTGTATACACATCTTGATTTTCAACATCTTACAAAGATTTATGATTTAGCACATCCTCGTGCTAAAAAAAGAAGTTGATCATTTTTCTGCCCAAATTGGCATTGTTTTATACGCTATAATGGCATTTTGTGACAAATTAATCTAAAAAATTCATGACAACAATTGTATCAGTAAGGCGCGGCCGTCAGGTTGCATTGGGTGGAGATGGACAGGTCACCTTAGGTGTCGTAGTTGCTAAATCTACCGCACGCAAAGTTCGCAGGCTCTATCATGATAAGATTCTGGCTGGATTTGCGGGTGGCACTGCAGATGCTTTTACATTATTTGAGCGTTTTGAAGCTAAGCTGGAAGCCCACCAGGGACACATTATGCGTGCCGCTGTTGAATTGGCAAAAGATTGGCGGACTGATCGAATTTTACGTAGGTTGGAAGCGATGCTGGTGGTTGCTAATGAAGATGCGACTTTGATTATCACCGGTGCCGGTGACGTGATTGAGCCTGAGTGGGGACTTGCCGCTATTGGAAGCGGTGGTTCTTATGCTTTGGCAGCTGCGCGCGCATTATTGGAAAATACCGATTTGCCCCCTCGAGAAATTGTGAAAAAAGCGCTTACGATTGCCGGAGATATTTGTATTTATACCAACCAAGATCATGTTATCGAAACGATCGATTAAATCGTTCCACATTGAAGCAGATTACTTTTTTATAGTAAGTTAAGAACTGATTGGAAACAGTTATCGATCATAAAATTAAAAAAATTGTTTATTTCACATCAATCACAGAATTTAAATCATGTCTCAAATGACTCCACAAGAAATTGTTCACGAACTGGATAAGCATATCATCGGCCAGAATTCAGCAAAACGAGCTGTGGCTATCGCACTTAGAAACCGTTGGCGTAGACAGCAAGTTGCGGATCCACTGCGCCAAGAAATAACGCCCAAAAATATTCTCATGATTGGCCCAACCGGGGTTGGTAAAACAGAGATTGCGCGCCGCTTGGCAAAACTTGCCAATGCGCCTTTCATAAAGATCGAAGCGACCAAATTTACTGAGGTTGGGTATGTTGGGCGCGATGTTGATTCGATTATTCGAGACTTGGTTGAGACAGCTATTAAAGAGTTGCGAGAAAGAGAGACCCGGAAGAAACAACCGCTGGCGGAAGATCGCGCAGAGGACCGGATTCTGGATGCTTTGCTTCCGGTTGCCAGAGATTTTGGTACGGGTTTGAATACGGACGATCAGGATAGCTCTACACGTCAAAAATTTCGCAAGCGGTTACGTGAAGGTGAGTTGGATGATAAGGAAATTGAAATAGAAGTAGCGGCACCGCGCGCTAATATGGAAATATTTGCGCCGCCCGGTATGGAGGATCTGACTTCTCAGATTCAGGGGATGTTTCAAAATATGACCGGTGAAAAAAAGCGGGCTCGTAAGATGACAATTCGAGAAGCTAGAAAGATACTTCTTGAAGAAGAGGCTGCAAAAATGGTCAATGATGAAGAATTGAAGTTGGCTGCAGTGCAGAATGTTGAACAGAATGGCATTGTATTCCTTGATGAAATAGACAAAATTGCCAGTCGAGCAAGTAGTGCGGGTGCGGATGTATCACGACAAGGGGTGCAACGTGATTTGCTTCCTCTGGTTGAGGGTACCACCGTGTCAACCAAATATGGCATGATCAAAACTGATCATATCCTATTTGTAGCAAGCGGTGCATTTCACATGTCTAAGCCTTCAGATTTGATTCCCGAGTTACAAGGGCGTTTCCCCATTCGGGTTGAATTGGCTAGTCTGAGTGTTAGCGATTTTGAACAAATACTCACGAATACGGATGCATGTCTTACTCGCCAGTACGAAGCCTTACTGGCAACAGAGGGTATCCAACTACAATTTACCAGTGATGCCATTAAACGTTTGGCTGAAATTGCCCATGCTGTGAATAGTAAGACTGAGAACATTGGTGCAAGACGCCTGCATACGGTCATGGAGAAATTGCTGGAAGAAATTTCTTATGAGGCACCTAAACGTAGTGGAGAAACCGTTGTAGTCAATGCATCATATGTCGATGAGCGACTCAAAAATCTTTCGCAAAGCGAAGATTTGGCACGTTATGTTCTATAGACTCCTCAAGGCAAATGACAAACAATTGAGGGAAGTTAGTTTATGGCAATGAGGAATTCAATGAAATTTTGATTGTAACACTATAAACTGCCAAGCTGATATCGCATTAATATGTTTTTCAGCTTGGCTTTCAAATAAGCTAATTAATTTGGTCTTCTATTTATTTTTTATCACAACAAAACAGGGTGTCAATTAGTAAGATGATCCTGCTGTTGGTCCGCCAGCCCTAGGATTCTTAATTTTAGCGGGGCAGGTTACCATTTCGCCATCAACGCGATCTTTAATTTTTTCCCCATCTTTTTTACCTTCACATGCCATTCTATTCAAAATATCTTGCGCTGAGACAGGGGGCAATGCAGATTCTTTATTGCCACTTGCGAAGATAACGGAAGAGGAGCCCAATAAAAATACGGAAGTAAATACTGTAATAAGAAATTTGTTCATTTTAACTTCTCCATTATGTGTTATTAAGGAAGTCAGTTTTTACACACTAACCATTCAAACATGAATTTATCACAATCATAAATATCATGGCCATTTCTTTTGAAAATCTTATGATTTTAGCCGTCGCACTATAGCATAATTCTAGTTAATCTAATACTTTTTAATGGCTGTTTTTATTTGCAAAAAGGATACTCAGGTTTGTCCTTGTGTAATTATTCTTCATCAATGAATTTAAAATGTTACTAAATTTCAACAATTTTCAATGAAGATGGCAGCAGCAACACGGCGACCTTCTTCTGCTAAAATATTATAGGTGCGGCAGCAAGCTTTTGTGTCCATAACCTCAATACCAATACCTAATTTTACTAAATTACTGAGTAAGGAATGATCGGGAAATTGAAGCTTTGCCCCCGTTCCTAGAATGATGATTTCTGGTGTATGTAATAATACACTTTGAAAATGTGGAATTTCTAATTGTGAAACTGGTGGGGTTAACCAATCGTCAATTAGAAAATCGGGCAGTACGATTAGGCTTTTTTCATAGCGCGTTTGATTTATTTGTACATAACTATCACCATAGCCCGTGAAAACGTTTTGATGGGCAAAATTTGCAAGATGTAATTTCAACAACCTACTCCCTATTGCTAAGTTTGATAGTAATGATTATGCATTAATGAAATGAAAATACAAGATCGTAGGGAAGTTTCCTTAGCTACCATAGGCAGTTTTGAATAATTCTGGACTATTGTTTATTTTTGTTGGCTATTTTGTTTTCAACAAAATTAATTAAAGTACCAAGCGTTTGAAATGTTTGAGCGCTGATTTCATCGTCATTAATTGAGATTGAGAAATTTTTTTCAAGTGCCAAGATAACAGATACTACGGCAACTGAATCAAGCTCCGGGATATTTCCTAGTAATAAAGTATCCGTGGTGATGGTGCTGATTCGTTCATTCAATCCTAAGACGTCAGCTAAAATTTTTTTTATTTTAGTGGTGTGGTTCATCCGGTTAGCAACTTAATCGAATCTTGTTGTGTATGCAATGATGCATAATAATTATAAAATTGATCGCAAACTTTGATTGTTTTTTTATGATATAAACCAAAAGACATTTGAATAATAATATTTTTGTTATTGATGCTAACTATGGTTGCACTTCAACGATTGAATTAATTCGAGCAATGCCACTGATAATTCGGCCGGATTTGTTGCGAACTTGAACAATTTGACCTTCTGCGGCATCAGTTAAAGCCAAACCTTCCGAACTGATACTAAAACCTCGTCCTTGAATAACTAAATTAACTTTTTGTCCGCGGGAGATAACATAAGGTGCGCGTAACATTTGCTGTCGCAAGGGTTGCCCGACACTAAGGTTGGTGGTGGCAACTTTGCCGATCACTTGGTCTGTGCTGGTAAATATACCTTCTGGCATTTGTGTCAGATTGGTATTTTGTAACGTTATATCCTCGTAAGTAAGGGCCTGTCCAGTTGAGACAGGCCGGATTATATGTAGTACATTGGCCATTACATTTACTTCAACTTGAATGTAAATTGTCCAGCTTGCAAATTGGCTATTGCAACGAACTCCAACTGAAGTTTTACCCCATAAACGCCCTCCAGTCGGTATAAAAAGTTCTAATTCTGGGCATTTTGGTAGATTGAGATGAGGGTCCATCTTATCAAGATTCGCAGTAACTTGTCCTGGTAATGTGGTGGTATTAGTGTAAATAAAATTCTCAACTGCATTCTTAATCAATGAAATATCCTGGTGTTGGGGGGCAGTTTTATGCTGTGATGCCAACAGAAATGAAGAAGAAAGTGAAAGCTTGAGTAAGCAGAGTATTAACACTAAATAGTGCATCATCATTTATTCGATTATTGGTTCTTGCCGTTTTCGGCAATTATTGCCGCAATATTATTATCTTAAATAAGTATCTGAAAACTTATTGTTTAGAGATAGCATCTATTTCTTGTCCTTTTCGATAATTGATGGGTTAATCAGAGCATTTATTATACTGGCATGCTAAATGCTATCAAAAGATTGAGAAATTTATATACTCAGGATTAATGAAATGATTAACAAACTAGATAAAGAATTAAATTTTCATCATCAAGCTTTAAGCTTAAGAGTTGCTCGGCAAGAGTTACTTTCAAGTAATGTTGCTAACGCAGATACTCCGAATTTTAAAGCAAGGGATATCAATTTTACTAGTGTGCTAAATGAGAAATTGTCATCACGTACAAATTCTAATGCAGTTAATTTAAATACGACATCTCCATTACATTTTAATTCTGCTGCTCAAGATATTTTGGGAGACAACCTGTTATATCGGGTTCCTTTACAACCCAGTGCGGATGGTAACACAGTCGATATGGATATGGAACGTACTCAATTTGCTGATAACGCGATTAAGTATGATGCGAGTATCACGTTTATCAATAATGAGTTTAGAAATTTAATGTTAGCTATGCAGGAGAGATAGTATGTCATTATTTAATGTATTTGATATTGCCAGCTCAGCGATGTCGGCACAATCTCAGCGTTTGAATGTTGTAGCTAGTAATCTCTCGAATGCTGACAGCGTTACTAGTTCAACAGGTGAGCCCTACCGTGGTCGTCAAGTTATTTTCAGCACCTTACAAGCGGCAGGAAATGGTGCGAGTGGTGTTAAAGTTGCCGGCGTTGTTCATGATCCTTCACCAATGCGCCAAGTATTTGAGCCTAAACATCCACTCGCGGACAAGAACGGCTATGTAACGATGCCAAATGTGAATGTCGTAGACGAAATGGTCAACATGATGTCTGCGTCACGCTCATATCAAAATAGTGTGGATATGATGAATACCACCAAATCACTATTACAGAAAACACTGACTATTGGTCAATAAAGGAGTTCGTGATGAGTTCTATTCAACAAACCAGTTCACAAACAGTTTCTTCGGCAACCACAAGTGTAACTGCTAAAAAAGCAGCGGAGAATCCACAGGATCGTTTTTTAAAGCTTTTAGTTACTCAGATGAAAAATCAAGATCCGTTAAAACCTCTGGATAATGCTGAGGTTACTAGTCAGTTAGCGCAGATTAGTACGGTGACTGGTATAGATAAATTAAATAACACACTTCAAATTCTGAACTCTGATGTAGAAGACAGCCTGTCCGTGGAAGCAACAAACATGATAGGACATAATGCATTTGTTTCTGGAAACATCATTGAACTAAAAGAAGGTTCAGCCAAAGTCGGCTTTGAATTAGAACAACCGGTGGATCAATTGACTGTAACTATCAAAGACAGTGCAGGTTTAGTTGTTAGGGAAATTGATCTTAAAGCGTACTCAGAAGGTATAAGTTCGATTTCATGGGATGGCAAAACCAATAGTGGTTCAACCGCACCTGAAGGGACTTACACATTTGAAGTAACTGCAGAACAAGGTGGAGATAACATAAAAGTTACCCCACTTGCGTTGGGTTCGATAAAAAGTGTTTCTACCGGTGATGACGGCACATTACTTGACATGGGTAAATTGGGCCTAATCAATTTATCAAACGTTAAGCAAGTATTTTGATTAGGAGATCATTATGAGTTTTCAACATGGTTTAAGTGGATTGAATGCTGCTTCCACAAATTTGGATGTTATTGGAAACAATATTGCTAATGCAAATACAGCAGGATTCAAGCAATCTCGCGCCCAATTTACCGACATTTTGGCAAACTCACTGGGTGGATCGGGTTCATCTCAAGTAGGCATTGGCGCTAAAGTATCTACAATCGCACAAGCATTTGATCAAGGAAATATTTCACCTACAAATAATCCATTGGATATTGCGATTAATGGTCAAGGTTTTTTTCGATTTGATCAGGGCGGAGTTGTTAGTTATAGCAGAAATGGTCAGTTTCGTGTCGACGAAGCCGGATTTCTTGTTAATAATAATGGTGCAAACCTTACAGGATATGCAGCAGACGAAAATGGTGCTATTGATGCTAGTAAACCAACCAATTTACGACTGACTACTACTGATCTTCCTCCCAAGGTAACGTCGGCTTTTGAGTGGGGATTTACTCTCGATTCACGTAAACCTGTACCTGTAGATTCTACTTTTAGTATCAATAATGGAAATAGTTATACACATACATCATCAGGTGAAATTTTTGATAGCTTGGGTAATCCACATGTTATCGCTGTTTATTTTCAAAAATCAGCAACAGCGAATACTTGGAACACGTATGTCACAATTGATGGGCAAGCGGATAGTGCAGGTTTGCCTACTGGAGTTACATTAGATGGCGGTATTTCAAAAACATTAGAATTCAGTGGAACTGGAGAAATGATTACTCCAGTAGATCCAATTGCTGTATCGGTGGATTTGACAGCTATTGATTCAACATTAGGTGCGTCTACACCTTTAAATTTTACTTTGGATTTAACAACTACTAAACAATATGGGGCCGATTTTGGTACCAATTTAATTACTCAAGATGGTTATGCTTCCAGTCGATTGGCTGGTTTTACCACTTCCGCCACGGGTGAAATTCAAGGCAATTATAGTAATGGTCAAAGTAAAACAATTGGTCAAATTGTTTTAGCTAATTTTATTAATCCACAAGGACTCAATCCTATCGGCGATGGTCGCTGGGTAGAATCGGCAAGTTCGGGTCAACCATTGGTTGGAGCCCCTAAGACTGGAACTTTGGGTGTATTGCAACCTTCTGCTATTGAAGATGCTAATGTTGATTTAACATCTGAATTGGTAAAAATGATAACTGCACAACGTATGTATCAAGCAAATGCTAAATCTATTGAAACTCAAGATGCGATTTTGCAGACACTAGTTAATCTTTAATTCCTTATTAGACGCTTAAGTGGAAACTCATGGATAGACTTATTTACACATCAATGACTGGAGCAAATCATACGTTGAACCAGCAAGCAACTGTCGCACATAATCTTGCAAACGCTTCAACCACAGGTTTCCGGGCTGAAAATAATGCATTTCGAGCAATTCCGATATTTGGCGATGGGTTACCTACGCGTGCGTTTGTTGTCGATTCAACAGTAAGCGCAGATTTAACGCCTGGCCCATTACAAACAACAGGACGCGACCTGGATGTTGCAGTTAAAGGTGCTGGCTGGATTACCGTGCAACTGGATAATGGAGAAGAAGCTTATACCAGGAATGGTAGCTTACAAGTAAGCCCCAATGGTATTTTGTTAACACAAAATGGACTGAAAGTAAAAGGTGAAACGGGTTTTATTACAATTCCTCCAGATACCCGTATCACGATTGGAGTCGATGGGACTGTATCTTCTGTTCCGATTAGTCCTCAACCCAATACAGTAGCTGCAGTGGGGCGTATTAAACTGGTCAATCCTCCCGAGGAAAATCTTATTAAAGGTGCTGATAGTTTATTTCGTCTCAAAGATGGAAGCCAGGCTCCCATTGACGCTAGAGTAAGATTGGTAGATGGAACGTTGGAAGGTAGTAATGTAAATGTTGTACATGAAATGGTCAGCATGATAACACTTGCTCGTCAATTCGATATGCAAATGAAAATGTTGGAAAGTGCACAGCATAACGCACAGCAAGCCAGTGAAATAATGGTTTTAAGAGCTTAATCAGATAAAAATAAAGGAGATAAATTATTATGATACGTTCGTTATGGATTTCCAAAACTGGTCTTGATGCACAGCAAACTAAAATGGATGTTGTAGCCAATAACCTGGCTAATGTCAGCACAAATGGATTTAAGCGTGCTCGTGCAGTTTTTGAGGATTTATTATATCAAAACGTGCGTCAACCTGGAGCTCAATCTTCTCAACAAACTCAATTGCCATCGGGTTTACAATTAGGAACGGGTGTTAAACCAGTTGCTACTGAAAACATATTTACCCAAGGAGACTTGCAGAAAACTGATAATCCACGCGATGTTGCTATACGCGGTATGGGATTTTTTCAAGTATTGTTACCCGATGGTACAGCAGCCTACACACGTGATGGTGCTTTTCAATCTGATCTTAATGGACAGCTAGTAACATCAAGCGGCTACGCGGTTCAGCCAGCAATCGTTGTACCGCCGAATACTACAGGTATTACTATAGCACGCGATGGCACAGTTTCTGCAACGGTGCCGGGATCGGCTGCACCGATTCAAGTGGGTAATATTCAGTTAACCAGTTTTATTAATCCTTCCGGATTACAAAAAATGGGTGAAAATCTCTATATGGAAACCGCATCTAGTGGAGCACCTAATCAAAATGCTCCTGGCACTAATGGACTTGGATTATTAGAACAAAACTTTGTTGAGACTTCGAATGTTAACGTTGTGGAGGAATTAGTCAGTATGATTCAAACACAACGCGCTTATGAAATGAATTCTAAATCGATTGAAACTTCAGATCAGATGTTGCAACGGCTATCTCAATTATAATTGAGATAGACTCGGAGAATGAGATAATGAGTATCGATTTGATCAAACCTAACAAAAATCATTGCACTTATGTATTGAGTGTATTAGTTATTGTTTTGTTGATGTCGGGTTGTTCCATAACACCATCTACAACGGCTTATCAGCCTTATTCTTTGCGACCACCACAGCAAAGTGGAGCGGTTACTCAACCTAATGGAGCAATTTTCCAGGCTATTAATAGCACTACTAATGGTGTTCGTTATACACCATTATTCGAAGATCGGAGAGCACGAAGTATTGGCGACACAATTATTGTAACCTTAAAAGAAAAAACAAATGCTAGTAAGAGTTCAGGTAGTAATGTTGATCGCTCTGGAGGTATTGATTTCTCAGTTCCTAATCTTTTAGGTGTTCCTCTAAGCCTGTTACAAAAGAATGCGACTATTGAAGCCAACTCTAATAACAAATTTGACGGCAGTGGTGCTAGTTCTAGCAAGAATGATTTTACTGGCACGATTACAGTAACGGTTATAGAAGCACTACCTAACGGAAATCTGGTAGTTAGTGGAGAGAAACAAATTGGAATTAATCAAGGGCAAGAATTTATAAGACTTTCTGGTGTAGTCAATCCAATCCATATCATTGGAAATACAATTTCATCAATTCAAATTGCTGATGCGCGCATTGAATATCGTGCTAATGGATACATTGACGAAGCACAAACGATGGGTTGGCTATCACGCTTCTTTCTGACAGTTTCGCCATTTTAAAAAGCCATATACGAAGATTATGAAAATACAAAGCATAATTGTTTATTCTTTTTTGATTCTTGGCGTAATTCTACCTGGTTTTTGTAGTGCGGATCGCATTAAAGATTTGGCATCTATTCAAGGGGTTCGTGGTAATCAATTGATAGGATATGGATTAGTTGTAGGCCTAGATGGTAGTGGTGATATGACAACCCAGACACCATTTACAGTACAAAGCATCATTAACATGCTTGGTCAATTAGGCATAAACTTACCACCTGGTACCAATTTACAACTACGCAATGTTGCCGCTGTTATGGTAACGGCTACACTACCGGCATTCGCTAAACCTGGGCAGCCTATTGATGTTACCGTGTCTTCTATGGGGAATGCGAGAAGCCTGCGGGGAGGGACGCTGTTAATGACACCGCTCAAGGGGGCAGATAATCAAGTATATGCAATGGCCCAAGGAAATGTTTTGGTGGGTGGAATTGGTGCCGCTGCCGGGGGTAGCAGTGTGCAAGTTAACCATCTAAGTGTCGGACGAATTTCAGGTGGTGGTATCGTAGAACGTGAGGTTCCCACGACCATTGGGCAAGGTGATTATATTAATCTTGAACTCAATTCGACCGACTTTACCACAGTTCATCGTATTGTGGACGTGATTAACGGAATCTATCCTGCAGCAGCGGTTGCTGTAGATGGCCGTATGATTCAGGTAAAAGCGCCGTCTGATAATAGCCAACGTGTCATGTTTATTTCTAGAATTGAGAGTCTCGATGTAATACCTGCAAAAGCTTCGGCGAAAGTTATTGTTAATTCACGTACTGGTTCGGTGGTGATGAATCAAGCTGTAACGCTTGAAAGTAGTGCTGTTGCGCATGGAAATCTATCGATAATTATCAATACTGAGCCTGTAATTAGTCAGCCTGGTCCATTTTCGCAAAGAGGTGAAACAGTAGTTACACAACGCTCTCAAGTCGAAATTCGCACTGATGAGGGTAATTTAATGCTCTTACCTAATGGTGCAGATTTAGGAGAAGTTGTGAAAGCTTTAACAGCAATTGGTGCAACAACTCAAGATTTACTATCTATATTGCAAGCTTTAAAAGCATCGGGTTCATTGCGTGCAGATCTAGAGATTATTTAATTATAGGTCATGAAAATATGATTATTTCACCTGATACTTCCAGTAAACTCGCGATAGACGCCAAAAGTATTAGCGATCTACATCTCATGGCAAAACAAAGGCCGGATGAAGCTCTGCATAAGGCAGCACAGCAATTCGAAGCACTGTTTATGCATATGCTACTTAAAAGTATGCGTGATGCTACACCTAAAGATGGATTATTCGATAGCCAACAAACTCAGTTCGTTACTCAAATGTATGATCAACAATTGGCTCAACATATATCAACCAGAGGAGTGGGGATTGCTGACATGATGGTGAAACAGTTGGCCCGAGCCAGTAATTTGGCAGAATCAGAAAGCTCTATGACTAAAACGAATGCTATTTTAACAACAATTAATTCTATTCATCATTCGTCTATAGTTAACGGGGAACATCCAAATGACAGATCAAGACAGTTATGGTCCAATTCTCAGACATCATTAAATGCGGGTGCTCAATTAGGAATAAAAAATTATTCTTTTGAAGGGTTATCCACTACTAATCAAGCAGAAGCACTACAAAGGAAGTTACCCAATAATTCAGAGAACTTTGTTGATAAATTGCTACCTCATGCAAAAATTGTGTCGCAATCAACAGGTATCCCTCCGCATTTTATGCTCGCACAAGCTGCTTTGGAAAGTGGTTGGGGCAAGCACGAGATTCGTTATGCAAATAATAGTCCAAGTTACAATTTGTTTGGAATCAAAGCGGGCTTAAGTTGGAAGGGGGATGTGGTTGAGACGGTAACTACCGAATATGTCGGAGGCGTTCCACAAAAAGTGATTGAGAAGTTTCGTGCTTATAATTCGTACGCTGAAGCGTTTAATGATTATGCTAAGTTGTTACTCGATAATCCACGTTATGCCAAAGTTTTGAAATCCACAGATGCCGCAACATTTGCGAACGGTTTGCAACGTGCTGGGTATGCGACTGATCCATTATATGCCGAAAAGCTAATCCGCATACTTAATAGTGAAATATTGCAGAATCGACAATTAATTTAATGTAAGAATTGCCTTAATTATCTTTTTAGCTTGTCGATGTTATAAATATAAATTTTTTGTATATTAAGAATTAAATTAGGATTATGGGAAATAGTATTCTTGATATTGGAATTACTGGCTTGTTAGCTGCACAGAACCAATTACAAACAACAGGTCATAATATTAGTAATGCCAGTACTCCTGGTTTTAAACGTCAACAGGTAATTCTTAACACAAATATTGCACAATCGACAGGTAGTGGATTTGTTGGCAGTGGTGTTCATACAACCACGGTGCAACGTATTTACAATCAATTTCTCATTAATCAATCCTTACAAATTCAAACACAAAGTCAGTCACTGGATAGTAATCATGCACAAATAAAACAATTGGATAATATGTTCGCGGAGGCTACTTCTGGGCTTTCACCGACACTACAGAAATTTTTTAGTGCCATACAAGATGTGGCAACTAATCCCTCTGTAATTTCTTCACGTCAAGCAATGTTAAGTAGTGCAGAAGCATTGGTAACGCGCTTTCAAAGTTTAGATCAACGAATGTCTCAAGTCAGAGAAGGAATAAATTCTCAAATTACCGCTGGTATTGTTGAAATAAATTCATTGGCAAAGCAAGTGGCTGAAATTAATCATCAGATTCTATTAGCAGAAGGTTCTGCTGGTGGTCAACCAGCAAATGATTTGCAAGATCAAAGAGATCAACTTATAAATCAACTAAGCAAATTAATTAATACCGATACGGTAAAACAAGATGACGGTTCTATTAATGTTTTTGTAGGAAATGGTCAGGCGCTGGTTGTAGGCTCCCAAACATTATCTTTGAAAGCGATACCATTTCCGGATAATCCGGATAATTTAACCATTGCTTTAGTTAGTGGTGGTAATAATATTCAATTACCAGAAAAGCAAATTTCAGGAGGAACTTTAGGAGGTATTCTAGCATTTCGCAGTGCTACACTAGATAGCGCACAAAATGTACTGGGGAGAATTGCTATTACATTAGCGCAAACTTTTAATGAACAGCACCAGCTGGGTATGGATCTCAATGGGAAAATGGGAGAAGAATTTTTTACTGTTCCCTCTCCAAAAATAGTTTCAGCTCTGACGAATAATTCTTCCTCTACTCTTACTGTAGGAATAAGTAATTTCAGTGCCTTAACAACAAGTAATTATCGATTCTCTTATGATGGAACGAATTACACTCTTACGAGAGTATCTGATAATAGTTCAGTTAGTACATCAGTAGCCCCGTCTGTAGCAGTACCCCTGACACTTGACGGCATATCCGTTAAGGATGCTAATATGCTTGTGAATGAGAGATTTCTTATTCAACCAACTATTGATGGTGCTAAGAATATAGCGGTTAATATTACTGACACAACTAAAATTGCTGCAGCTGCACCTAATCGAACTAATGCGGCCTTGGCAAATACAGGAACAGGGACAATAAGTGCAGGAACTGTGGATTCACTTCTTCCCATTGATCCTAATCTTCAGCAACCGCTAACTATAACTTTCCACTCTCCCTATGATGGGCAATTTGATGTTACTGGTACAGGAACAGGATTGCCAGCCACTGATCAAGTATATTCAGCTGGGGCTGATATCAGTTTTAATGGATATACTTTTCAAATTAATGGTAATCCCGCTGCGGGTGATGTTTTTACAGTTACTCCTAACAATAGCGGATCAGCAGATAATCGTAATGTTTTGCTGCTGAGTGCTTTGCAGACAACAAATACTTTGGAAAATGGTTCTGCAACGTTTCAGTCAGCTTATGGACAACTTGTAAGTCTAATTGGCAATGAAACTCGTGAATTAGAAGTTACAAGTAAGGCGCAAGCGAACTTATTGGCACAAGCCGAAGAGTCTATACAGTCAATATCAGGTGTGAATTTGGATGAAGAAGCAGCTAATTTATTGCGCTTTCAACAAGCTTTTCAAGCTTCAAGTAAAATTATCGACATTAGCAATACATTGTTTGATTCAATTCTAAGAATTGGCTAAAAAATAAAGGTAGGGACACTAATATGCGCCTTAGTTCAAACACAATTTATGAGGCAGGTACAAATTTAATGCTTCAGCAGCAGGAGTCGCTAATTAAAATACAACAACAGCTTTCTACTGGTAAACGTATCTTAACACCTTCTGATGATCCAATTTCATCTGCACAAGCACTAAATATATCTGGAGCAGCAGCATTAAATGAACAATACTCAGTTAACCGCACCAGTGCAAATGCTTCTTTAAGTATGGAAGAAAATGTCTTGAGGCAAGTAACATCGTTGCTGCACGATGTCCGGGAATCTGTAGTAAGTGCTGGAAAACCATCATATACAGATAATGATAGAAGGCTTTTGGCTATCGAATTACGTAGTCAATTCGAATCGCTTGTCGGTCTTGCAAATACAACTGATGAAAAAGGACAATATTTATTTTCAGGATTTCAAGGTAATACAAAACCATTCGTACAAAGTGGATTAAGTGTACAATACCTGGGTGATCAAGGACAGAGATTAAATCAAGTGGGGCCATCGCGCCAGCTTGCGGTTAGTGATTCTGGAACAGGTGTTTTTGAACGCATTAAGAATGGAAATGGTGTTTTTGTAACGGCGGCTAACTCACTTAATGTTGGTACAGGGATTATTGATATCGGATCTGTTATCACTCCATCAAGTCTTACTGGAAATAATTATGAAATCACCTTTACGGTGGCTAGCGGTATTACAACTTATGATGTAATTGATACAACCACAGGGTTATCAGTTTCATCAGGGAATTCCTATGTAAGTAACAATACAATTAGTTTTGATGGAATACAATTAAGCATTAAAGGTGATCCAGCCAATGGAGACAAATTTGCTGTTTCTCCAAGCAGAAATCAAAGTGTTTTTGAAACAGTATCTAATTTAATTACAGCACTTGAAACACCATCGAGCGGTCAACCAGGAGGAGCTCGACTAGCCAATATTCTAAGCTCAACACTGCAAAATGTTGACAATAGCATGGAAAATATTCTGGAGAAACAGTCTTCTATTGGTACGCGGCTTCAAGAAATTACTATCTTAGATAATGTGGGTAGCGACCAGGATATTCAATATGAACAATTACTTTCGCAATTGCAAGATATAGATTTTGCAGAAGCTATTTCTAACCTGCAGCGGCAACAGCTCTATCTACAAGCTGCGCAACAATCTTATATTAAAATTTCAAGCCTTACTTTATTCGATTTTATATAGTTCTAGGAAGCATCTAATTTTTTTGATTGAAATTAACGCCTTGATATCCTATATCTCTGCGAACTTGAAAATCACTGAAAGAGATTTTTTCGACTAACTTGTAAGTATTTTGTTGAGCAATTCTAATGCTTTCACCTAATGCCGTTATACATAAAACGCGTCCTCCAGATACTACGAATTCCTTCCCATCAACGCCTCCCATAAGCGTCCCACAATGGAAAATGTGAAAATTATCCGTATTCTTTTGTTCATTAATTAAATCGGATAAGCCGTAAATGACATCATTTTTTCTTGGATTGTCGGGGTATCCATAGGCTGCCATTACAACGCCAAGTGCCGCACGTCGATCCCATTCAATATTTACTTTATCCAACGTGCCGTTAATGGCATTTTCTATTAGCGCCAGAAGATCACTTTTAAGTCGCAACATGATGGGTTGCGTTTCGGGATCTCCTAGCCGGCAATTAAACTCTAACACTTTAGCTTGATTATCTGCAGTAATCATTAACCCAGCATAAAGAAAACCACAATAACTAATTCCTTCTTGCTGGAGTCCTGTGATGACTGGATATATGATATCGCGCATGATTTTTGCATGTAAATCCGGGGAGATAAAGGGGGTAGGCGAATATGCGCCCATACCGCCTGTATTAGGCCCTAATTCACCATCTTGTAGACGTTTGTGATCCTGACTCGTAGCTAGAGGCAAGATGTTATAACCATCTGTCATAACAATAAAGCTAACTTCTGTTCCTTGTAAAAATTCTTCAATAATAATTTTATTACCAGCGCTGCCAAGATTTTTTTCCACAAGTATGGTATCGACTGCAGCGTGCGCTTGTTCATTGGTCAAAGCAACAATAACCCCTTTGCCGGCAGCAAGTCCATCAGCTTTAATTACGAGTGGAGTTGAATTTTGATCGATATATTCGTGAGCCAGCGTTGGATTAGTGAAACTGACATAGGTTGGTGTAGGAATTTGATGGCGCTGCATAAATTCTTTAGCAAAAATTTTTGAAGTTTCAAGTTGTGCGGCTCGTTGTATTGGACCGAAAATTCTGAGTCCATTTGCTTGGAAAATATCGACAATGCCTGCTGCAAGCGGTATCTCTGGACCTACGACGGTAAGGTCAATATGCTCACTCTTTGCAAATGTAACCAATTCCGGAATTGACGTGATACAAATATTTTCAATCCCACGCTCATTAGCCGTACCTGCATTACCAGGCGCTACAAATACTTTTTGTACGCGAGGAGATAAGCTTAATTTCCATGCCAAAGCGTGCTCTCTACCGCCACTGCCAATAACTAATAATTTCATGCGATTTAGGAATTATCTAATGTCTGAAATGACGAATATTAGTAAAAACCATAGAAATACCCTGCTCATCAGCGGCTGCAATAACTTCGTCATCACGAATGCTGCCACCAGGTTGAATTACGGCTACCGCCCCAGCTTTAACAACAACATCTAATCCGTCACGGAAAGGGAAAAAAGCATCTGATGCAACTACCGAACCTGAAAGCGAAAGACCTGCTTGCTGTGCTTTAATTGATGCGATACGAGCGCTATCGACGCGACTCATTTGACCGGCACCGATGCCAACAGTATGGCCAGCGTTACAAAAGACAATGGCATTGGATTTGACAAATTTTGCTACTCGCCACGCGAATAACAGATCTTCTAGTTGTTGCGCTGAGGGTTTTACTTTGGTGACTATTTTAAAATCTGAAATTGTGATATTAAGAAAATCAGGGGTTTGCACCAGAATACCGCCACCGACCCGCTTTAAATCATAACGGTGATATCCCTGTTGTAAAGGTAATGTCAGTACACGAATGTTGTTCTTTTGCGAGAGGAGCTGCAGTGCCTCCTGCGTAATTTCAGGTGCGATAATTACTTCGACGAATTGTTTTATAACAACTTCAGCAGTGTCGCTGTCTACAATTCGGTTAAACGCAATAATGCCACCAAAGGCAGATGTCGGATCAGTTGAAAATGCGAACTGATAAGCACTTGTTACCGTCTCGGCGATCGCGACACCACATGGATTTGCATGCTTAACAATTACACAGGCCGGCTTATCAAATGTTTTTACACACTCCCATGCCGCATCCGTGTCGGCAATATTGTTGTAAGATAACTCTTTTCCTTGCAATTGCTTATAGTTGGCTAAACTACCCGGAATAAATGTTTCGTCACGATAAAAGGCGGCTTTTTGATGCGGGTTTTCGCCATAGCGTAAGTGCTGCGCGATAGTAAAATTCAAATTGAGGGAATCAGGAAAGTCTTTGTGATGATATTCCGTATCCAGCGATGTTAAATAGTTGCTAATGGTGCTGTCATATGAAGCTGTATGTGTGAAAGCTTTTTTCGCAAGATTGAAACGAGTAGCCAAGCTAGTGGCACCATCGTTCAGATCCAGTTCTTCACAAAGTTGTGAATAATCCTGAGGATCGGTGACAACGGCGACTTTTACGTAGTTTTTTGCTGCTGCACGTATCATGGTCGGACCGCCAACATCAATATTTTCGATGGCTTCATCCAAACTACAATTATTTTTTGCTATTGTTTGGCGGAAAGGATACAGATTGACAATGACAAGCTCTATATTTGGAATAGCCGCTTGGTTTAATGTATTCTGGTGATTCGACATGTCGATGCGGGCGAGTATACCGGCATGGATTTTGGGGTGTAGTGTTTTTACCCGGCCATCGAGCATTTCCGGAAAACCGGTATAGTCACTGACTTCTATTACTGGAATTCCAGCTTTGGATAACAACTCGGCAGTACCACCTGTTGAAATGATTGTTATGCCGTATTGACTTAGTTTTTGTGCGAGATCAATGATGCCGGTTTTATCAGAGACGCTTACAAGTGCGTGTTTAATGATCATTTGATTTGATATTGTTTCATTTTTTGACGTAGCGTATTACGATTTATCCCAAGCAAATCAGCTGCGTGAGTTTGATTGCCCTTTGTATGCTGTATTACAATTTCAATGAGGGGTTTTTCAACGCTATTGATTACCATGCTATAAAGATGTCCTGGTTTTTCTCCATCCAGATCATCGAGATAGCCGTCGATAGCTTTGCGAATACAAGATGCAATCTCATTTTCCTTCATTGCATTCATAAATTGACTCCCCTCTGTTATCGATATAACTTAATGTCTTACGTTCTTCAGCTAATTTCGAGAAAAAAATATTGGTCTCTCGTAACTGCTCTTCGCTGGTTTGCAATTGGTTCATTGCGTGGCGAAAGCCCGCAGAGCCAATCAACCCTTTCGTATACCAGGAAATATGTTTACGCGCGACACGTACACCAGAGTATTCACCATAGAAATCATATAACTCAACTAAGTGATTCATGAGTACTTGATGGATTTCAGTGACTTCAGGCACCTGTAAGTGCTGACCAGTTGTAAGATAGTGATTGATCTCTCGGAAAATCCAAGGACGCCCTTGTGCTGCTCGTCCTATCATAATGGCATCAACTTTTGTATAAGCGAGGATGTGTTGTGCTTTCTCTGGTGTAGTGATATCGCCATTTGCAATGATAGGAATTTTAACGGCACTCTTAACATTCGCAATAGTGTCGTATTCGGCTTCACCCAGATACGCGCAAGCACGTGTACGGCCATGAATAGCCAGAGCTTGAATGCCGGCATTTTCCGCAATACGCGCAATCGATAATGCATTTTTATGCTGTTTGTCCCAGCCCGTGCGAATTTTAAGCGTTACGGGAATATTGACGGCTTTCACAACCGTATCAAGAATCTTTCCCACTAAATTCTCGTTTTGTAGCAGAGCGGAGCCAGCCATTACATTACATATTTTTTTTGCGGGGCATCCCATATTGATGTCGATGATTTGGGCACCTTTCTCAACATTATAACGAGCGGCAGCGGCGAGCATTTCAGGATCGGCTCCAGCGATTTGAACAGAAATAGGGGAAACTTCACCTTCGTGATTTGCTCTTCGTTCAGTCTTTTTTGAGCCCCAAAGCAGGGAATTACTCGATACCATTTCAGAAACAGCCATACCGGCGCCCATAAGTTTACATAATTGCCGGAATGGCCGATCGGTTACGCCAGCCATTGGAGCAACAATGAGCTTATTTTTTAAAACATGAGAGCCAATTTGCATATGGAATGCTAGTAAATTAATGAGATATTGTCGCTAAATAACATCTTATATTTTCAGATGATTATGGAAGATCAAAGTAATCAGTTTGCGTTAAGCGGTGTAGACATAGGTTTAATTATAACTTTTGTCAGAATGGATTGGAAATGAGTAATGATGGGAATTATCCTTTGGCCCCAAATATCATGCGTCGTGAAATAAAGCGTTTAAGTGGCGGTAAACAATCCAAAATACTAAGTCCTAAGCCGCAGGCTTGTTTTAATATCTTGTTTTCATTAGTAAATAACTTGACGAGAGAATCTGTGAAGATTCTTCCAGCGCTACTATCTATTTGCCTTTTGCGCTGATATCTTAACAGCATTGCATCGGTTCCAATTTCTTGGAGTGCATTCGTTGTGTCGATTACTTCACGGGCTAATTCATAAGCATCTCTTAGTCCTAAATTAAACCCTTGCCCGGCAACTGGATGAAGTGTTTGAGCAGCATTTCCGATTAATGCAATTCTTTGTGATGTAATCCGGGTTGCATATTTAAGCGTGAGAGGAAATGCAGACCTTTTTCCTGTACCAATAAATTTTCCTAATCTATCACCAAAATGTTGGTGTAGCCGTGATAAAAATTTTTCATCATTTAGTGCGGTAATTTCTTCGACAGACTCCGGATTGACCGTCCAAACTAGAGCAAAGTCTTCTTGGTTAGGAAGTAATGCGATAGGCCCATCGCTTGTAAAACGTTCATAGGCAACACCCGTCTGTTTTTTCTCGGCTCTGACATTTGCAACGACTGCCCATTGCCGATAATCATAGACCTGATAATTGATATCAGGTACTTGCTTAGCAAGCTGTCCACCGTCAGCGAGAACGAGTAATTTTGCAGTGATTTTTTCTTTTTTATTTTCATAATCAAAATAAACGGTGCCGAATTTTTCATTAGTATCCAGCTGGGTAACAATGGCACCGGTTAGATAATCATTTTTGCTTGCAGTTAATTTTTTATGCATTGCTACGAATAGATCGTGATAATTCACTACAAATCCTAATGTAGGGACCCCTGCATCATTAGGTGTCAGGATAGTTTGGCCAAAACTGCCACGATTAGAAATATGTATCGTAGTAATGGGTGTATGTAATGCTAGATTGTTCCATACACCTAACCGCTGTAAAATTAAATGACTGCCGTGTGATAATGCCAAGGGGCGTGGGTCTTCGGCTTTCTCTGGTAAGCCACGGGCTTCAAGTAATAAACTTGAAATGCCGGTATCGTTTAGAGCGAGCGCTAAAGCCATACCTACTGGCCCGCCGCCGATGATGACAATATCATAATGATCAATAGGCATTAAATTCTCTTTAAATTCAATTTGTTTTCTGCAATTGTGCTTGAGATTAAGTGTGTAAGTTTACATACACTCTCACGGAAAGACCACACTGAAATCTGATCAATGTTCTCGTGCATCCTGAGAGATGAAGTATAGCGTTTGCAACCGGGGAATTAAGTAACTAGCAAATCTATAATGATGCATAGTCTGGAATAGAAAATGGCATAATTGCATACGCTCTGTTTCCCATCGATAGATGATAGGTATTGTGAAGAGAATCTCTATAATATTTAGAAATGATGATCTTTATGAATGGATAGGTTTTTTTAGGATGGGTATTTTTTGTGGTATAGGAATTTTTCATGGCACGATTTTTAATAAATAAGTTGGGAATATTTTTAGCATTATCAATAACTCTAGTTTCTGTTGACGTGTCGGCCCAAATTGACAATGAACTAGCCAGCGCAGCGGAGAAAGGTAATTTTTCATTAGTCAAAAAGATATTAGATACTCAGAAAATTGAACATGAGGCGCTCAATAGTGCTTTTTGGGTGGCCATAAAAAAAGGAAATGTTGCAATTGTCGAACGTTTTATTCAGGCGGATGCAGATATAAATTTACGAGGAGAGCATCGCTATACCCCTCTCATGCAAGCTTCGCGCGATGGCCGTGATGAGGTCGTGGAATTGTTGCTGGCAGCAGGTGCAGAGGTTAATGCGATTGCTGAAGGAAATGACACTGCCTTAATTTTGGCATCAGAGAAAGACAGGAGGAAAGTCATTCCTTTATTGCTAGCTGCCCATGCGGATGTCAATGCAAAAAGAAGTAATGGCATGACTGCATTATTACTTGCTGCACAAGAGGGATATCAGCAAACAATCCAGCTTTTGATAAAAGCTGATGCTGATGTTAATTATCAGCTAGAGAATGGGGCGAGTGCGTTAATGTTGGCTGTTCAACACGGCCACTTCGGAGCCGTGCATTCGCTAATTATGGCAAAAGCAGATCCTAACTTAAAAGCAAACAATGGAATGACGGCGATAAAGCTTGCTAATCTTTATCGTTATAAAGAGATCATCGATTTATTGAAAAAAGCGGGTGCCAGATAGCCGGATGGCTAATGATCTGCAAGTTATGTTATTGATTAAATGTCATTGTTAAATTAGAAATAAGGAAAATTACACATGAATGCGTTGATTACGTTATTGCTTTTTATTGCAATTTTTTTACTTGCAGGGTGTGGTGAACAATCACCAAGTGACCCACCACAAACCCAAAACACCCCTGCCGCAATGGGTGAAGTTACCAAGCTCGGTGAAATTCCATCTTCACTGAGTGAAGGATTAACACCCGAAGAAAAAGCTGAATTAAAAGAACAAATTTTACCTGCTGGCGTAGGGGATGTTGAAGAAGCGGAAAAGAAATTTAAAACGTTATTGGAAGATGCGCGCGCTGGGGATCCTGCGGCTCAGAACGGCTTAGGTGTAATGTATTATACTGGTGAAGCGATTTCAAAAACCCAATCTGGCCACGTTTTAAATAATGATCCTGAATTGGCGGCCGGCTGGTTTTCTCGGGCAGCCGAGCAAGGCTATGCAGATGCTCAGTTTAATCTTGGATTGATGTATGTGAATGGCGAAGGCGTAGAAAAAGACGTAGTTCAGGCTGTTGAATTATTTAAGAAAGCAGCGGAACAAGGACATGTGGATGCGCAAAATAACTTGGGTGCGATGTACTTTACCGGTGAAGGTGTAGAAAGAGACGAACAAAAAGCCGTAAGCTGGTTTGAAAAAGCTGCAGCGCAAGGCAATGCAGACGCGCAAGCGAATCTGGATGCAATTAAAGCGGCTAAGAAATGAATAGTTCTGCAGCGAAGTCAACATAAGATTCCAAGATGACGGCTGCTGGTACTTAAAAATAGAGGTAACCAGAGAATCAGCACGTTGCCACCATGGCAACAAGACTGTGAATATTCTTTCTGAGAACTCAAACAGTTTTCTCTGCTCTGTTTTAGGTCGGTGTCACCACTCTTTCCCATTTTCAATGGGCCTTTGTCGGTACTAAGGCTCCTTTCTAACCACCAGATTTGACTTATAGATTTAAATTACTTTCGCGGGCAATACGGGCAAGATCAAGCAGATTATTTGCACCAGTTTTTTGCATGATCTTGGATTTGTGGATTTCCACCGTGCGATAACTGATGCCCAGATAAGATCCGATTTCTTTATTGGCGTAGCCTTGAATAGCCAAAAGCATGACTTCGCGCTCGCGCCTGGTTAGCTTTGTCAGGCATGATGCCATTTCTTTATTATTCGAAACATCGTTTATTCGTTTTCTCGCTTCTGCAAAAGCAGTGCGCACGCAAATCAGAAGCTTTTCCCGGATGACCGGTTTGGTCAAAAAATCTATTGCCCCACCCTTTATAGCTTTGACACTCATGGGAATATCGCCATGTCCGGTAAGGAATATAATGGGTAACAAAATCTTGCGCCAGGCAAGCTCTTCCTGAAGTTGTAAGCCATCCATTCCGGGCATTTTTACGTCGATAATGACACAACCGAAGAAATCAGGGCGATAAGCTTTAAGAAAATGATTGGCATTTTCAAAAGATTGTACGTGCATTCCAGCCTGTTCAATCATCAATGTGAGGGAATCTCGCACGGCAGTATCATCATCGACGATAAAAACAGTTGGTTTTTGCATGATTAGGATACGATCGGTAAAGTAAAATGAAATTTAGCGCCGGTCTTGGCATCAGCATCCAACCACAATTGTCCGCCATTGGCTTCGATTAAAGCGCGGCTAATCGCTAACCCCATACCAATACCGGAAGGCTTGGTGGTAAAAAATGGTTCAAATATGCGTTTAGTCACGATTGGATCCAGACCGGGGCCGCTATCCTGAACAATCACAACAACACAATCTTTTTCATTCATAATTTGCACTTTGGTGATAATCGTTAAGATGGGTAAATCCATAGTGCGCATCGCTTCGACAGCATTCCTGAACAGATTAATCAAAACTTTTTGTATTTGTACGCGGTTACACTGAACGGCTGGAAGATTTTGCTCCAAATGCAGCACCGGATGAAATCTTCCATAACCGTCATCGTATACGATATTTAGTGCTTCATGGATGACATCCGTAAGGTTGGCTCGCTCGGTTACCAATTCACCTTTCTGCAGAAAAGCCAGTAGTTCATGTAAACTGCGTCCGGCACGTTGTGTTTGTTCCACGCAACCTTCAAGTGCTCTTTTTAGATTGGCGGCACTAAAATTATCATTGTTCAGCGCATGCAAGACAACTTCGCTGTAAGCGGAAATGGCTGCTAACGGTTGATTCAGTTCATGAGCAATTGCGGATGCCGTACGTACTGCCACTTGCTGTTTGAGGATGTTTTCTGTTTCACCGCGTTGTACTTGTAGTTTCTTCTGAGTTTTTTTTTGTTCTGTTATATCGCGCGTAATACCGATGAGCCGGTGTGGGCAGCCGTCTTCAAAATATACGCGCCCCCTTGCGGATATCCAACGTTCTACGCCATTGCTGGGATTGATGATACGGTATTGCGCTTTGAATTCACCGGTACTGTCAGGATCCATTGCTTTATCGATGGCGGCTTGTCTCGCTGCACGATCTTCCGGATGTATTGCAGCCACGAATTCTTCATAACTTACGGTTTTCTCCGATTGCTTACCCCATAGTTTGCGCATCTGTTTATCCCAATAAACGATGTTCCGTTTGAAGTCGTAGTCAAAAATCCCCAGATCAGCCGCTTGCTTGGCTAAGCGCAAACGCTCTTCGCTGCTTCGCAGCGCTTCCTCGACATCAAGGCGCCGCTTAGCGGCGGAGAAAATCATCAGGATATAGACTTGCTGCTTTACTTTTATCGGACTAAGGCTGATATCCAACAACAATTCTTTGCCTTCACGATTTAACGCGACAAGCTCGTTGCCTGCATTCAGGCCGCGTTTTGCGGGTTTGCTTAGAAAAAGCTTTTGGTAGTAGCGGTACTGTTTCCGGTAGCGAGGCGCAACCAGCATTTCAATGGTTAATCCAAGTAACTCAGTTTCAGTATAACCAAGCAATTGCTGTGCCGTATCATTAGCCCATGCAATTTGCCCGTTACCATTTGCCAACAGCATCGCATCTGCTGCCGCATCAAATATTGTTCGGAAACTTAACCTTCTCATTGCGCTAATCAAATTATTTTCCTGCTGATGAAATTGGATAAGAACATAGTAAAGCTTACGATAAAAAGCGATTATTTTCTACAATTTGTTGATATATAAGGGTTTGCACTTACGTGTTAGCACGGATATTACCACCCACCCTTCTTCTGTAGGATTCGAAAAGCAGGGAATACGTTGCAAATTTACTGATTATTTCATTCTGATTATCGATGCCGTCGAAGTTTTACAGGTAATTCTTAATGAAGTGGATTTCTTGGAATATTTTTTGTGCATAACGATTTGTTTCACAAAGTAAGAGAGAAATTTGACCTCACGGATAAGTATTTTTTAGCTGCTATTCTCGTGCGATTGACTCATGGCTTTTGAAACAAAAAGTTAAATCAAATTCGGGGTAGAGTCACTTTTTATAGTTACGAAGGGCTAGCGTTAAGTAATGAGTGTCTTCATTACATTGCGTTAGAACTAACATCATGGAGAGAAATAAAATGAATAATAGAATAATAGCTTACAAATGGATTATGACCGCTCTATTCATGTTTCCGGGCAAAGCGCTTGCCATCGATTCAGCGCGCTATAACTTTGAGGCCGATCTGGTAAAAGCAGGGAACGGTCTTGATAAGGCGCTTCAAAGCATACTACGTAGAGATCCTCTCGTTTAGTTGCATAACTACTATCAAAATAAGAGGAGTATAACCATGTCATTGTCTAGTCTACTCGTACCGGCAATACTGTTCTTCGCATTAGGTATGTTTGCCTGTCTCATCAAGTCGGACCTGAAATTTCCACCCGATATGCACAAGATGATTGTCATCTATTTATTGATCGGTATCGGACTGCATGGCGGCAAGGCGCTAGCCGGATCCGATATGGGGTCAGCTATTCCCGCTGTGTGGGCAGCACTGGCATTTGGCTGTGGACTGCCCATCATTGCTTACATCATTTTGCGGGCGCTCGGAAAAATAGATCCCCTGAACGCAGCCGCCATTTCCGCGCACTATGGTTCCGTAAGTGCGGGAACGTATATGACGGCCGTTGCATTCTTGGCGGGCATAGGCGTCACGTATGAAGCCTATCCCGTTATCATGCTGGCAATCATGGAATCGCCTGCAATCATGATCGGTTTGGTGCTTGCCGGATACTCGCGAAGAATCTTGGGCGGAGCATCTAAAACTGACAAAGGAATGATGAAGCATTTAATCATCGATGCTTTTACCAACGGCAGCATCCTATTGTTGTTCGGTTCCATGGCAATCGGTTGGGTCGTATCCGATGCGAGTTACAACAAAATCGAGCCTTTCTTTGAACTCATTTTTATGGGCGCGCTGTGCATATTTCTTTGTGATATGGGAATGGAGGCTGGAAAAAGATTGTCGGAGTTCAAATCCGTAGGCATTTTTCTGGTCAGTTTTGGGGTCGCCATGCCATTGATTGGTGCTGCATGCGGACTTTTTGTGGGCCACTTTCTTTTGGGTTATTCGGTAGGCGGTATCACCCTAGTGACAGTCCTTGCTGCCAGTTGTTCCTATATTGCGGTTCCGCCGGCAATGCGTCTTGCGGTTCCTGAAGCCAACCCGTCGTTCTATTTGACATTATCGCTTGGCGTGACTTTTCCGTTTAATGTGGTCGTTGGTATCCCCAGCTACTATGCGGCAGCTCAGTACTTACACGCGACCTATTATCCGTGGTGACCGGGAATAGCCTATTAATGTGCTGCTGCCAGAATGCTGCTTAACTGCTAAGCGCTTCTGGATAGCAGTAAAGTCAGAAAGCGGTTGACTTACTAATCTTACTACCTAATGAAATTCTTCAGGACAACGCTGAAGTGTGCAAATCCTGATTAAGAGATAGATAATTATTGGAGAAAATCATGGTGTTGCTATCGGAAATATTAATATCAATGAAGCGAATCGAAATTGTTATCAACGAAGAATCGTTGGATGATCTGCTAGAGCTGCTTCGGGGAGAAAATGTGCGTGGCTATACAGTCATAAAAAAAGCAGGAGGGTTTGGATCGACTGGTGAAAGAGATCCCGATGACTACGCGCTACAGCAAAATAATGTGATCGTGGTACTCGCTTGTGAAGATGAGCAGGCGGAGAGAGTGATCTTGGCGATTCATCCGAAGTTAAAAGGATTCGGGGGAATGTGCATAATGTCGGATTGTCAATGGACGGTAGGACCTGCGGTTTCGTACTAAGCGAGACGGCGAGCGTGGAATAATCCTGCGGTTATCAGTCGCGATTCATTAAAGTGGCCACCTTAAGCTGTGTGGCTTAAAGGGGGCCACTTAGCTGATTGGTTGATAGGGAGGTTACATCTTCTGTCGGTATAAAATGAAGGATTACACCTATGATTCTTAGTAACTTCAATTTGCAAGTACGTGAACAATCATTGCAACATTTTCTAAGTGCTTCGTAAGCCTCCAACCCTTCCACATTAACACCCAGACACATCATCGCTATCCTTG
>CADEDJ010000017.1 GCA_902826055.1 uncultured Nitrosomonas sp.
ATCGATTTTTCCATCGAGGCGATCAGCGCCGAGACGTCGGATTTGATGGTGCTCAATTCACCTTTCAGCGAAGCGATGGCGCGGGCGTTGAGGTTGTGTTTGAGGAACATGACTTGATCGTGAAATACCGTGAGAATCGGTTCGATCTTGGCTTCGGCTTGTTTCATCGAAGCGATCAGTTGGCGGTAGTGCGCTTGCGTGCTATCGAGTTTTTTCTGGCTGCTTTGTTTCATTGATGCGTTGCTGTATTGCGTGATTTCCTGCTTCCATTCGTTAAATAATGCTTCGGATACGCTTTCGATGTCGGTGATGCGGCTTTTGACTTCTTCGGCTTTACTGACGCTGGCTTCGTAGGCGTCATTCAAGCGGTTATAGGTATCTTCCAGGTCGCCGCCGCTGAAATTGGTGGCGGCGGTGAATTGTTCCAATGCGGATTTGAATTGTTCCTTGGTTTCTTCCTGCGTATCGCGCGCTTTTTCGACGCGGTAAACCATCACGTCACGCTTCGGAATGCCGACTTTCTCCAGACCCTCAAGGTACATTGTGGAGCAGGCGGTCAGCATCAGCGCTAGTGAAATAACGAATAAACGAGTCATAGGGCTCATAAGTGTATCTCCGTTGAAAGTTCTGTAAATAATCCCGGGGTTAAGCGGTTTATCAGCGTAATACGCCGCGCTGCAGCAATTGCCACGCTACTTTCAAACCCCACAGGATAGGGTGGCGGCGCAGTACCGGCGTGATTTCGACGTGAACGCCGGTATGCCGTTCGATTTTCCATGCCGCGTATTCGACGCTGTTTCTGAAAGTCAGCGTGGCCTTGGCTAGGCGCAGGATCGACAACATTCGTCCTTGCCAGCGGCGCAAACGCCAATGCCATAACGCTCGTTTTTGCATTTCGGGTGTTGTCAGGCAGCGATATTTTCCATTATTTTGTTTTTCCAATATTTCTTCCAACATGGGACTGGCGACATCTGTCAGGCGGGTAAAAGCGCTGAGATTGGCTTGCGCCAGATGGCGAGCGCGTGTTTCCCGCTCCGCACGTAATTCCGCAGAATAAGTGAGCGTTAGGCAGCGCGTCCAGATTTCTTCGACATCGGTTATACCGGCAGCAAGCGCTGGGACGCCTGATTTCAGAAAGTTAATGACGGAATGGGCCTGTGCTACGTATAGGCGTTCCCGCACAGTTTCATCGCGGGCATACAGCAACCGTGAAGGTTGGGCAAAGCGTGCCCAAATATAGGGATGAAACCAATATTGCGCGCCTCGTTCAAAATCTTCGGTTGAAATGACAGCGTATTTGGCGCGTAACATGCGCTCTTGATGTGGCACCTCGAGGTAAAAAACATTGGGCGCCAGCCAGGCGTTTAAATTAGCCAAATAATGCTGGGGATACGCTTTATAGTAGCTATTTACGATGACGTACAGATCGACGATACCTTCTTCCAGACTGACTCCGGAATGCAGGCAGGAACCATAGAGCATCACGGCATCCAGTGATTCGCCGAAGCGCATAATGAGCGAATCGACCAAAGGTACGAGATCAGGTGATGTTTCCTTGTTGTTTTCCCAAGCAACTTCACTGATCAATCGAACGGGTAATTGCTTGGCGGGTGCGGATATGGAGTAATTCATGGTAATAATATTGTCCTTTAGTGCTAAAAATGTAATGGGATGTGTTGCAGTAATTCGTAAGGGATTGTGTGAACTGACCGATCGATACAATTCACCATCGACAATGTATTCATCATCCATGTGTAGAGTCAGTGCATGGGTATTATGGCTATAGTAGCCGTCTTTTTCTTGTAACACGTTACCGCCGCCGGAAAGTAGTGGCCATAATGAGCGCCACAAGCGTTTGTGCTGTTGAGCAACCCAAGTCACATGCAGCGGTTCGGACTCTTTACCCCAATACGGCCGGATGTTAAGTAACAAGCAGTCCAATGCGCTGACCAGCGCAAACAGATAAGTGCCCTGATGTGACTCTCCGTTGGCTTGCGTTATTTTCATGGTAACAGGCGCCCATTCATCATCATGGCGGCCAATGATCCTGCCGGTAACCATGCCGGCAAGGGAGCGCAGCATAATGAGAAAGGTAAAAATTCCACCGGTAATTCCGATTTGCTTTACCGGGCTGCGCGAGAATTTGACGCCACGCGCGACTAGGCCGACCGCAAAGAACATGCCATAGATTGGTGCCATGCCGCGTTGCTCGATGCGCAATGCCGGCCGTTGCACCAGATTGGGTGCGGATGGTTGCAGTAAATAATCGCGTAAGCGCGCTAAGATTCGCTCAGGTTTGCCGCGCGCACCTAAATCCAAAGGCGTCATATTGGTGGTGCCGCCCGGTATGATCATCAGCACCGGCCATTTTTCAGGCGCCAACAAAGTAAACAGATGGCCAAGTATTGCGTGCGTCGTGCCATCTCCAGCGATAATGACCAGTAAGTCGATGTTTGCGCGCAGCAGTTGCGCGGTTGCCGTTTTAAAAGAAGCGGCGTCACTGGCTTCGCAAACAAGCATAGAGGGCATTGCCGCTAATATTTGATGGATAGCTGTTTGATGTTTGCGTACTTGACCGCTCATAGGATTCAGCAGGCAGCCGACTTTAGCTGTTCTGGTTTTAAGGCGGTCAATCCGTGCTTGTAAGGTCATGAGCTAAAAATAGTGAATTAGTTGGATGATAAAGGATAGGGTTTTCTGAGATTGAGTGGGGCGCGTGTAAATATTTTGACCGCCCATATATCACGGTCGCGCGCTGGATCAATATCCTGCAACCAGGATTTCAGCGCGCCTTCCTTTTGTTTGACTTGCCAGCCCGTGACCACGCGCCATGTAAGGAAGCCGGTTGAGAGTAAATGCCAGAGAACCACCATAAGTAAGCCGGTATCCGGTTGACCGCTCGCCCAACCATACGTAAGCAGTAGAAGATTAGGATTGCGCCGTGCCGTGATTAAGCGGTTGAAGGAATCCAGTTTACGCCAAATGAAGAGGTCAAAGGGCGCCAGCCAAAGCTGGAATGCGCCTTCACATAAGCGTCCGCCGATATAGCCAATGAACATAAGCCCCATCAGTATTTCCAATCCGGCAATGGGAGAGCCGCTACTTGCCAAGCCGGCACCCCAGGCGAGGTACCAAAGCGGTGGATGGATAATATCCAAGCCATGATCCATGACATCTCCAAAGCGGCTTGAAGTTACGGTGACGCGTGCCAATTTGCCATCAACAGTATCGAGGAAAGTCATAAACCACCCCATCAGCAGGCCAATGCCAAAAAATCCGACCCAGAATGCCAAGCCGGCCAGAATGGCCAGCACAAGACTGAGGTAGGTCACATGATTTGGCTGCCAGCCTTGGCGCACGCAAAAATGTGTCGCCCAGAATGCAGGCACCGGCCAAACCCATTTGGTGACAAGATCGGTCACGCCTTTATACGAACCGGAAAACAATTCCTTTTCCAGCAGCGGACGGTTATTCTCGCTGATGGGTAAAATGTAAGGCGGGTCCTTCTTTTTCAAGTTTTGCTGGAAATCGATTTTTAAATCATTTAACCCAATACGTGGGATAGTGAGTAACACGAATTTATAATTCTTGCTTTTGTTGCTGTTAAGGTTTCTGAGCACTTGCGGTGCATGATGGCCATCGGTGCGGATGGCGGCAGGACAATTTTCTTCACTGTATAAGGCTATTTTTTTATCCAAGCTGAACAATGCGGCCAGTACGCGCGTATCGAACAGAAAATTGGCATTCAGAAATACTGCGCTGGCGCCGGTAGGAATTTTTCCGACATGATCAACCAGCTTGATTTGTTCATAGGCGTTAAGCATACGCTGTAGACGCTCACGACCGGTCAATCCCCAAATCTTGATTTCACTTTCACCGAAAATATAAATATATGTTGAAGTCGACATGTGATGTGGTTGTGGTAGTTATTCAATGTGATCACGGCAGCGATCTTTTGACAGGATGCGCGTAATTTATAAAATGAGTCAGAAAATTAACCGATTTGTATGTCTGCATTAGCGTATTTAATATGCTTTTTCTTTGGGGTAGCCAGAAAATAGGCAAAAGTCAACGGCCCTACACGACCGACTATCATTAAAAATATAATGATAATCTCTCCTTCCATACTTAACTGAGTTGTTAATCCTCTAGACAAGCCGACTGTGCTCAGGGCAGATACTACCTCGAAAACGATATCAATGAATGGAGCTTTCTCAAATACAGTCAGGAAAAAGATTCCAATGAAGATCATGATAATCGATACAGTAGTCAATGCCAATGCTTTCATTACTTGTGACTGAGGAATAGTACGTTGCAGTATTACAACTTCGTCGCGGCGACGAAGGAAAGTATAGGTAGCCATGATTAAAACCACGAAAGTGCCTAATTTAAGGCCGCTGGCCGTACTTAATGAACCGCCCCCGATAAACATCAATAAAATGATCAGGGTTGTTGTGGCATTGGTAAGTTCTTCTATGATTAAAGTATTGAAACCAGCCGTTCGCGGCGTAACTGCCTGAAACCAGGCAGCGATCGCCTGATCTCCGAGCGATAGTGAGCCTAATGTCGCCGGATTCTGTACTTCCAGAATCCAAATAAGCACAAAAGCACATAAATTAATGATCAATGTGCTGATTAATACAATTCTGGTGTTAACGCTCAATTTATACCAGCTTTTTTGTGTTCTTAAGTCAATTAATACCAGAAAACCGATACCGCCGATAATAAAAAGCGTTGTGATGATAATATTAACGGGTAAATTGGTGACAAAAGGCATCAGGCTGTTGCTATGTAGGGCAAAGCCGGCGTTATTAAATGCGGAAATCGTATAAAAGAATGCCTGGTAAACAGCCGTGGTAAAACCCAAATCGTTCAACCATGTGGCAGTTAGTAATAAGAATCCGGCCAATTCTATGAAAAACGAATAAATCAACACATATTTTGCCGTTTGGGCGACTTTTTCCAAGCTGGTTTGATTAAAGGCTTCCTGTGCAATCATTTGTTGCCCGATACCTAATCGGGCACCCAAACTTAATGCCGCAACAACCGCGAAGGTCATGAAACTTAATCCACCGGTTTGAATTAATAAGGCAATAATCATTTGGCCGAACAAGGTAAAATGAGTACCTGTATCAACAACTGCCAAACCGGTAACCGTAACCGCTGAAGTTGCGGTAAAAATGGATTGTAGCCAGCTAATTTCGCTATGCGTTGCAATAGGGAGCTTGAGTAACAAAGACCCAAGCGTAATCAACAAAATAAACCCCAGGAATAGTACTGTAGGGGGATTGATATTCAATGTGGTGGTTTTTTGTGTGGTTACTTTTTTGTAAGGTAAAACACGGGGATCCCACAGTTTCATAATCACGCCAGCCTTGGGGCAATCGTTTTAAGCATATTTAAAGTACCGGCTAATACCAGTGAATCGCCCGATTCTAAAATAAAATCCAATGCAACCGGGGTGAAGATATTTTTATTACGTTGCACCAAAAGCGGTTTTATCGAATGTTTCGTTACTTTTAATAGTCCTTCGATTGCAATACCTTGACACTTATCGGTTATCGTAATTTCAACCACATATAAATTGTAACCTATCGCCATATACTGGTTTACCATTGGGTAATTGAGCGATTGCGCTACTTTTATACCCATTTCTTCCTCGGGGTGGATAATTCGGGAAACACCAATTCGAGAAAGAATCGTGTGGTGGGGCCGTGAAGTTGCTTTGACCCAAATTTCCTTGATATTCATGCTCTTGAGCAGCAGAACGCACAATATGCTGGCTTCCAGGCTTTCGCCGATGGCAACAAGAACAGCATCGCAGGTCGTTATATTCAGATCCTTAAGTGCGTGTTCATCCGTTGCATCCGCTATTGCTGCAAGCGTTAATTGATCTGCCATTTGGTTTACAATTTTCGGATTAATATCCACCCCGATTACCGAGTGATCGAGACGCATCAATTCTAATGATGCTGAAGATCCAAACCGGCCTAGACCTATTACTGCAAATTGTCCCATTTCATCCTCTCCTGCACTTTAGAAAAGTATTTCTTACAAAACTTGCATGGGCAAATCTCAATCAGGAAGTTCTGTTTAACCATAAACTTGCCAGAAGAATCATGATGAGGCCGGGTACAAGGGCAATGAAGGCAGGATTTAAGTCGAGTATCAGTCCGATATTGGCGATAATTTGATCGAGTAAATAAACAGCAATGCCAATAAGTGCAGCAAATACCAGTTTATTGCTCAAGCCCGCGCGTATTGATCCAAAGACAAACGGAATCGATAACAGCAACATGGCGATTGTCATTAGTGCGCTGCCTGCCTTACGCCATAGCGTCAGCGCATAGGATTTTGCATCCTGACCGGTACTGCGTAAAAATTCTACATGCCGTGCCAGTTCAAATGGAGATAAGCTTTCCGGTGGTTTGGTCAGTGTGGCAATGTCTTCCGGATTAAGAAAAGACTGCCACTGTAATGAGTGATGGCGAGTTGCTGAAATGCTATCCGTGGTAAAACTTCTCGTGATGACATTACTCAATTCCCACACATTGTTATCGATAATGTCGGCATACTGCGCCTGTGTGTGTGCATTCAAAAAGCCATCTTGGTCCAGTTGCAGAATTTCAATATCGGCGGCCTTTTGCGCATGTATCATTTGACCAATACGTAGAATATTATGTTCGTTGCGCGTCCAGATTCCAAGGTTTCTGCCTAATTCGGCGCTAAGTCCCAATGCAATTGCGCGATTAGTAATGGCGTGTTGCTGTAATTGTGGTGCCACAAAGTGTTCAAGAGTGGTTACGAATAACAGCAGGAGAATACCGATCATCAAAGATACGAAACTGATGCGTGTAGGCGATAACCCAGCAACCCGCATGGCAATTAATTCCGAGTGCACAGCCAGTTTGCCAAGCGCTATAACTGTGCCTAATAAAGCTACAAAAGGAGCAATTTGAATAAATCTTCGCGGTAGCAGCATGGCAGTGTATAAAAACGCGTCCGTGACGTGATAAGTGCCTTTGCCGACATCATCCAGTTGATCCAATAAATCAAAGAAGCTGAATAAAGGAAGTAAAACCGCGGTTGCAATTGTGAAACCGATCGCTACTTGATATGCGATATAGCGGTAGATAATCATCGTTGGCGGGAGAGTTGTTTTTGCCGTGCCAGCAAGGCATAGATGGCAAGTCCACATAGCATGATCAGCTCCAGCCACCACACACCCGGTATCGTTCCAATAGTGCCTTGTTCCACCCAATTTTTAGCGAGTCCAGCTAGATTATAATAGGCAGCAAAAACCAGGGCCGCGATCAGATAAGTGCGATCGGTTTTATCATGGCGAGGTGTGGTTCGGATAAACGTCATTGCAATGAGGGCGAGCAGGATGGTAGTTAGCGGGCGCGAAATACGCCATTGTAATTCTGCGATATCCCTTAGCTGATCGGATTCCCAAAGCGTTCTGGTGGCTGCAGATTTGCGCCGGTAGTTAAGCGCGAAGTCGTTATCATAAAAATAGGTCATGTTTTTGAACTGAATGACATCATCAATACTGGCTGTAGCGCTTAATTTATAAACGATTCCTTCGGATAACTCGATACGCGGCCGCGGATCTTCAGTTGTGGGTTGGATCTGGTTTGCTTGCTTGGCAACGACGATTTCGCTGCCTTCGGGTTTCTTGATATATTGGAAAATATCCTGCATTTGTTTGTCGATGTCACTTTTGTTGCGGACATAGACGACTCTACCTGTTTTTTCACTGCCGTAAAAACGCCCGACTTGGAAGCGGTTGGTATTGAGCTCGGCTTCTGCTTGAGCGTCGAGAATATAGCTTTCTCCGTAAGCCCAAGGGCGAACATATGACGATAGTATGCCGCTGACGATACCGACGGGTATCGCTACCGCTAATACGGCCAACACAATGCGTGTATTACTAATGCCCATAAAGCGGATGACATTTAATTCCTGATCTTTGTTGAGCCTTCCAAGACCGATAATTACAGAGATATAAAGTGCAATGGGGATGAGCACTTCTAATGCAATCAACGTCTTCAGAAACACCAGTTGGAGCAGAGCAACGATTCCCAATGTTTCAGTAACGGCGCCCGCCAGTAGGCGAGCACTGCTGAAGCTGGCGAATAAACTAACCAGGATTAGGATGACTACCGTGAATGGCAGCAATATTTCACGAGCAATATACCGTTCTACTAATTTCATTGAGTTGCTAGATCAGTGCGAGACTGATGACGTTACGGTAATAGGGATTGGATAGCAGGAGAACATTATTTAACAGATGAATCGTCATTGTAAAAGCCAGATGGTTGTTTATTGAGTATAGACTCAGCCAACATCAGATCTTCAATTTTATCAACATCCACGCCAGCTCGCGGGTCATCCAGCATAATGGCTTGTATTTTTACTCCTGATTTTTCCGAAACAGCTTGTAGCGCTTGCCGCAATGTTAACAATCTAAACAAGTAAGAAAATACCATTTTAAATCCGAGTACCTGCTTGATTAAGCGCCAAGGATGCTTACGCAAGTCTTCAGCTTGCCGCCAGAATCTCACCAACGCTCTTCCCTGTGAATTAAACGTAAACAAATTACACCCGCAGAATCCACCATCACTTAAGCGGATAACCGTACGCTTGGAGCCGGGAAATGCAGCGGCAATAACTTGCTGTCTGACTGCACCAACAGTGGCGTCACAGGGTGTTGCCAGAGAGGCGCGCAAGAAATTTTGTACAATACTGGGTGTAAGCAAAGCATGATCGGCAGTGGTTAATAAAACTGGCGTATCGCTGGGTATTTGGCTGAGACCGTTTTCAGCACTTCGGCTGGGTGAATCCAAATTCGGTAACCAGATCACCTGCCCTGAGGCAATCCGCTGTTTTAATTCGGGGCAATGTACGTGCAGTGCTTCGGGGGGGCCACAGAGAATAATGGTAGAAATCAGATCACAAGCTGACAGCGCATCCACAACGCGGATAATCATCGGTATGCCACCTACGGATGCAAAAGCTTTACAAGCAGCTCCTGTGTGCTGCGTGATAGGATCCGCGCTGGTGCGGTCAGCAGCGAGAACCAATGCAGCATATCGTTGCGGTATTTGATGGAATTCATCGTTCACAGTGTTTTTCCATAGATACGATAACGTTTGTATTGCTTGCTGCCGATCCTGTCGAGGATACTGCGCATAGCAGCATTATCTTCCAGAATCCATGACATCTCGACTTCTCGAATTCCACGTTTGAGCCCCACTTGTCTTGGTGCATCGATTACCAGGCATGCGAGTGCCATGCCAATGGGTGTGTTGCGAAATTGTTTGCGAACACCCATAAGTGGTATACGACCTGTGTGTATTTGATTATTTCTAATGCTTTGAATGAGTTTAAGCCAACCCAATGGAAACAGACTACCATTAAGTTTGATCAAGACTTCGTTGAGGTTGGGAAGTCCGACCATAAAAGCTGCGGGTTTGCCATCAACTTCGGCAATTTGAATATATTCATCCGGTAATAGTAGTCGCAAACTACTGCCCAGTTCGGCAAATTCTTCTTGTGTAAACGGGATGAATCCCCAGTTGTCAGACCAGGCATCATTAAAAATGTCACGCAGAATTTCCATCTCTTGATCGAACTGATTGCGTTGCAATGTACGTAATCTGATTTGTGAAGAGAACCGATTGATCAGCATTTGCATGACCTTAGGTATTTCAAAATCAACGTTGACTTTGTAAGCCAGTAAATCTTTTGCCGGAAAATACCCTTGTTCTTCAAGCAATTGACCATACCAAGGCGGTGAGTGTGGCATCATGACAACGGGCGGAGTATCAAAACCATCAACCAGGATACCGCATTCCTGATTGATGGAAAGGTTAAACGGACCAGTGATGCGGCGAATTTGCCGAGACGCTAGCCATGCTTCTGCATGTAGCATTAACGCAGCGCATACGGCTGAATCGTTGATGCATTCGAACAAACCAAAGTGGCCGCTATCTGTGCCATAACGTTCTTGATGCAGTGAGTCGATTTGCGCACTGATTCGTCCAATGGGTTGATCATTTCGATAGGCAACCCAAGCCTGCCACTGGCCATGCTTAAAATAAGGATTGAAGCGGGAGAAGTGAAAGCGCCGCTCGAGACGTAAAGGCGGCACCCACATCGGATCATTAGCATAGACATGCCAGGGTACATCAATAAATTTCCCCATATCGCGATAAGACATGACCGGACGTACCGTAACTTGGGAGGTGACCGGCTTATCGTGTTTAGTCATAACAAATCAATGGTATTGTTTTGATGATGCGCCGTTAAAATTGATCAGAAACATTTGCCGCTTTATTGGGCGTGCAGATTAATATTATTTAATTTCAGTATGTTTCAGTAATTTGGTTACGAGTTGATGAAAAACTTCTTTGGGATCCGGTTCGTGTTGAGCGGATGAATTGGATGCCATAGCATTTTGCTCAGCAGCAGCAATTTTTTCATCGGTAATATTGCGGCAAAAGTCGCGGAAATTGTTCCAATCCGTGTTGTATTCGAGTAAATTTTTTTGCGGGATAAAAACACGGAAAACCTCAAAATTTTGATACATTTCGGGCAATCGGGCAGTAAGGTAATGGTTGATATTTTTTGGCCAGCGTTTATGCTGGGGGTACATGTCAGCCAATTCAATTTCGATCGTAGCACGAAAATTTTCGATGGCCATAGCACGGCGCTTACGATTAATAATATCCACCATAATGGCTACTATTCCTGCAAAACCCAATAAGAAAAAAGGCCACAGCGGAACAGTTTCAAAATATCCTGAGATTTGATCAATATATTCGTTCAAGGTCTTCTCTAATCATTAAATACAAAAGGTAACAAAAAATTTGTGCGTGATGCACGCATATCAACGTATCTTGCCATAGTAAAGCGTGTGGATCAATACAAGCTTTCCCGAGCCTTTCCCAAGTGTTTGGGCTGTAAAGAGATCACTGCATAGTTGTCGTTCTTAGCATAGTAGTTAATCTATGTTGTTGATTGATCGATATTCCTCCACACATTCGAAGTAACGGATATCGATTGTGCCAAGATCCTTAACAAGGGTCATCACTCAGTGAGTCATCTAAATAAAAGGGCGAAATCTTTTTCGCTCTTCATAGCCATAAGCCGCATTTACCGAAAAGAATTTCGTTGAGCTTATAGTTTTATTCTATCCATTTCCTTTGGGTGTCGATTTATTTTTACTTTTGTTTTCAGAAAATTAGTTCTTATTTTGCAAGCTTGTTGAGACACCTGCCTTTTTTGGCACGTCACTTGCGTATATCAAGATGAAGGAAATTGGGATTAAACCAATTGACCTGACAGAAGCGTAAAACGCTTATTTAACGCAAGCACTTGAATAAAAAATTAGTGGAGGGCTATACCATGTATCAGAGCGAAAATACTTTTGAATTCAATCCGGAAATGAGTGGTTTTGAAGCCGAGCAATATGAAGGTGAACAATATGAAGGCGAGCAGTTTGAGCAATTCGAGTATGGCGAAGCGGAATGGGGGGAAGTATTTAACGAAGGCGAAGTGATGGAACTTGCCGCCGAGCTTCTGGAAGTTACCAATGAAGCAGAGCTTGATCGTTTTCTGGGGAAATTGATCAAGAAAGCCGGTAGCGCCCTGGGCAAAGTAGTGAAATCCCCCATCGGTCAAGCGGTAGGTGGCGTGCTTAAGGGCGTCGCCAAAAAAGCATTACCGATTGCCGGTGGCGCACTGGGCGCTTATTTCGGCGGGCCTCTGGGTGCCAAGATCGGCAGTGGCTTGGCTTCCGCGGCGGGAAGTGCACTCGGACTGGAACTTGAAGCGCTTAACCAAGAAGATCGCGAATTTGAAGGCGGAAAACAATTTGTGCGATTCGCCGCTAATACCGTGAAGAATGCTGTATCAGCACCACCTGCCGCCAATCCCCGCAGTGCTGCGCAAGTGGCTGCTAATAAAGCCGCACAAGTCTATGCACCCAATTTATTAGGCTCAGGATCAACATCAACCATGCCATCAGCCATGCCAGGTAAAGGGCGCGGAGGCCGATGGTTCCGGCGTGGCCGCAACATCATCATTGTCAATTGCTAAGCAGTTTCTATACACATATTTACGAGGAGAACTAACATGCATGATATTGACCGTACACAACTGGAAAGCAACCCCGAGCTGGAAAATTATGAAAATGAGCAATATGAGTTTGGAGAATACGGCGAATATGGTGAAACCGAATGGGGGGGCGAAACCGGTACTTTTAGCGAAGCGCAAGCGATGGAATTGGCCGCTGAGTTATTGGAAGTCAGCAGCGAAGAAGAGCTGGACCGGTTCTTAGGCAGTCTTATCAAGAAGGCTGGTCAAGTTGCCGGGAAGTTTATCAAATCCCCGGTAGGTCAGCAGCTCGGCGGCTTGTTGAAAGGCGCCGCCAAACAAGCTTTGCCCATGGTGGGTAGTGCCATTGGCGGTTATTTTGGCGGTACGGGTGGTGCCAAAATCGGTAGCCAAGTAGCGTCTACCGCAGGGCGGATTTTTGGTCTGGAACTCGAAGGATTGAGTCATGAAGATCAGGAGTACGAAGCTGCCAAAAGTTTCGTGCAGTTTGCCGGCACAGCCGCAAAAAATGCAGCATTATCGCCGCAGGCAGCCAATCCGAGAGCAGTTGCACAATCAGCAGTAGCGGCAGCCGCCCGTCAACTTGCTCCAGGTCTGGTTCGCGGTGCTCCGGTTGCAGCGTTAGTTGCATCGGGCAGCGCGTGTCCTTCCTGCGGACGGGGTACCATGAGCGGCCGCTGGATGCGGCGCGGAAACAAAGTCATATTGTTTGGAGCTTAGCCTATCATGGCTGCCACTTCTTACGCCACATGGATGCTCGAGCAGGAAGCTCGTGCTTTGCTGACCCGGTTGAAACGTGTCAAGCCTTTCGCTTTGCATGAAACCATGCTGCCAGCGGCATCGTTATTACCGGCAGCGCAAACCGGCATCGAGCGTTACTTGATGGAAGGGCGGCGAGAATTGAGAAGTATGATTCAGCGTTACATTGCTTGGTTACGCGGACCGTCCGGACGTAGGGCAACGCCCGCCCATGCACAGCGGTTGTTTTCACTGCTGCGATTGAGGTTCAATGCGGTACTGACACAATTTGATCTATTTAACGATGCGCTCACGCAGCGCAGCGAAAATGAAATCGGTGTCTGGCTTTCCGGACTTGAAGTGGTGTCGGCTGATGCACTCACTATTCCGGGGCATTACTACGAGGTACCGCCTGTCATCTGCTATCTCGATCGTGGCGTTGGCGCAGCGATTCGCCGTGCCAGGACACGATTGCCAGGCGGCGGTGAAAATCCGGTAGCGGTGATTCGTGTTCCGCGGGAACGCATGGTGGGCAGCGGTATCGCTTCTTCCCTGATCCATGAAGTGGGACATCAGTCGGCCGCATTGCTTAACTTGGTGAATTCCTTGCGGCCTGTTTTGCAGGGTATGCAACGAGGCAGTGGAGCCTATAGCAGCACTTGGGCATTGTGGGAACGGTGGATTTCGGAAATCGTCGCCGATTTCTGGTCTGTTGCCCGCATTGGCATTGCTTCAACGCTCGGGTTGATGGGGGTTGTCAGCTTGCCGCGCGCTTTTGTATTCCGCTTGAACCGGGATGATCCGCATCCGGCGCCGTGGATCCGCGTCAAGTTGAGTTGTGCGATCGGGCAAGCGCTTTATCCGCATCCCCAGTGGCAACGCCTGGCTCAGTTATGGGAATCCTACTATCCGCTGGATGGATTGGATACCGCGCAGCGGCAGGATTATCAGGCATTGCAGGCGACTTTGCCTGGTTTTGTGGCGCTGCTAATCAATCACCGCCCTGAAAGCCTGCGCGGGCGCAGCTTGGCTGAAGCCTTGCAGGTGCAAAACCGCCAGCCGCATCGTCTTCAGGCATTGTTCCTAGCGTGGCGGCAGCAACCAGTGAGAATGTACCGTGCATCACCAGTACTGGCTTTTGCTGTGATCGGTCAAGCACGTGCCGACGGCCGCATGAGTCCGGAGCAAGAAAGCGCCATACTCGGAAAACTGCTCACCCACTGGGCGCTGCGCAGTACCTTGGCAGTGTCCGCGGCCTGCTCAATGCAATCAGAACAGCCGAAGCCTTGGCTTGCAAACTACCACCAACACAATCGTTTTATTAACTATTCACTTAGGAGAATGACATGAATACAACTCGTCAAAGCCGAAAAGATGAAAAAAAGAAACCGGGAACCCTTAGAGTTAATTTATTCGCTGAATTTTCAGCTACAACAAGAGACCGGGAATTAAGAGGTGCTATCACCAACGCGCCAGTTATCGTCAAAACAAATATGTTTTCGAATAATAGGATTGTTGCTCAAGATGTGACTGGACAAGATGGATGGGTAGATATTCCTCTCGAATCGGGGGGGTATCGTATAGAGTTTCCTTCACTTCCCGATCAATGGCAGCCGCAGCCAGGGCATTTAAGCGTCGAGGTTAACGATGATAAATTTAATGAAACAGGACATATTGTCGGAGCACGCCAGAGTGGACTGGCTCTGGATATACTTACTACGGCAGGCGATGATTTTATGCCCAAGCCCAGCTTGAATATCACGCAAGGTAAAGGAATCTGGCTAGTAGTCACTGTACCAAACTATTTACCATCTGTAACTCCTGATACTTCCATAAACAGAGGGTTTTTACAAAAAATTCAAAAATCCGAGCACAGGGATAATGTGAGCTATAAGGCTCAAGTCACAGATGTATCTGGCAGCGGTCCATTTGGTTTTATTAGCAGAATAGCTCTCAGCGACGATCGTGACGGTCCAGCCGTTATTATGAACGACGAAGCTGTTATTGAAGAAAGTAAGCAAATTGTTGGCGGGCAAGTCAATACCACTACTTCGTTGACACGTACAGAGACCTCTTTCACTGAAGACACGGCATTCTGGACGGCGATCCGCAATAATACGGATGCGCTTTCATTCAATAATTATCTTAGTTTTATGAATTGGATCTTTTGCAACCAGTTACCTAAGAATTTGAGCGGTTTTGAAGATAAACGCTTTGGCAAAAAAAGAGAGGCCTTTGAAAGCGATGAAATAGGTTTACTGAATAAACGCTTTTTACCTTTTACTGATTCAGATGCCTATCGTGTGATGAAGGCCGCAACTGAGGCATTTGTCATGGTGAACTGCGGGGTGTTGAGCGAAGAATTACAGCCGTTTGACTTGGAGCTAGATAAAGCCTATCTCGATAGGAGAGATTTGCCGTTTCCACAGAACGGATTGAGTAGCGCTTTTAACGATAATTATCTGGTGGGCGTCGATGGCAATGGTAACGTACTGCCCTATCTCGCGGTTATTCGCCGGAAGTTACCCGATATCAAGATTAAGCTAACTCCTTTCGAAGAGGCGGCTCGAAGAAGTAGATCCAATGCAGTTGATGCGGACGAATGTTTTGGGCTGCTGCAAGAGAAACTCGCCAATCCTTGCTTGCTCGAGCTCATCTGGTCGTACTGGCACGAAGAAGGCATGTTGGTGCAAACAACTAACGCCATTACACGGCGGTTCCAGAATGTGCGTTCATCTGCACGTGATCCACTGGTTAACCTGGAAATGGATCCGCTACGGCCGCTCAATAATGTGCTTTGGGGTTATATCCAGGACGAGCAACATCGCTTGACCGTTAACCGGCGTAATTACGAGTACGATCACCATTACGGCCTCCATCTCGAAGGCAAAGCGGTGCAAAATTTCCGTCCCGCCGATACGCGTTCAAAGTTCCTGGAAGCGTTTCATCATTTATTGCGTTTATGTAGCGTATTTTATAAGCAAGACGATGATACAACAATCAAGGCTGATGCTTTTCCGGTACTCAACGCCCTCAAGGAAATACACTTGATTCTGTCCCAAGGGGCGCACAATCAGTTCGGCGATTTACCATCAACGGCTCGCATCGAAATGTTGATGCAGCAATGGTTGCTGGCTCGGCCGGAGTTCCGGGAATTGTTGCCGACGCGCATTATGGTGGCTTATCCCGAGCCCTGGATGGATCGCGTTGACGCGATGAAAAAATTGCAAGGTTGGACCGATACCAGCGTATTGCATTTCCGCAACTTGGGCATGTTCGGTGAGCAGCTTTTGCTTTCCATCCGTTGGGGCCATTGGAGCGACGAGTTTGAGCCTGTCAAAGCGCTCAACTGGGCGCGGTTTTTCCGTCCGCAGGCACAGGGATACATCCATGCCTACCGTGCGGCAACAGGTGTCGATTTGTCGGTCGATTTGACTGCCAATGTGCCCGTGGATTCGACCTTGCCATCGGTATTGTTGCAAAAACGTTTGGCAAGTCAGCAGCGGGCGATGTGAGATGCATGGCTATGATCAATTTCACCTCGGCGCTTTATCTCGGGCTCCATCATCCGAGCCAGTTTTTGCAACCCTGGCAACAGCTTACACTGGGGGTTCCGGCAGCACTCGCCGAACCGCCCGGTGCTGAGGAAGCGGCGGGAAGATTGGCGCAGTTACAAGGGTGTGAGCACGGTGTTTTGTTGCCTTCCACGTTACATTTATTTTGGGATTTATTTGCCATGCTGCGCCAGCAACCGGCGGCATTGTTTGTGGATGAAGGGGTTTACGCGATTGCTTACTGGGGGGGGGAACAGTTTCGTGCCAAAGGTGGCGATGTTTACACTTTCCAGCACCACGATCCTGATGCGTTGCTGGCGCAAATCAAGCGGCAAGCGCATAAAAAGAAATATCCCGTGGCAATCGCGGATGGCTTTTGCCCAGCGTGCGGTCATGTCGCTCCGGCTGGAGAGTACCTGGAGATTGTGAGGCGTTATGGTGGTTTACTGGCATTGGATGATACCCAAGCTTTGGGAATTCTGGGCGAGCCGCCAGCGTTGCACAGTCCTTATGGCAAAGGCGGGGGCGGGACGTTGCGCTGGAGTGGAAATTTTGGGCCGGATATTGTAGTGGGATCATCGCTGGCAAAGGGTTTCGGTGTGCCTGTGGCGATTCTGGCAGGCAGCCATAAACTGATTAAGCGCTTTAAAACGGCAAGCGATACCCGGGTGCATGGCAGTCCGCCGTCGATTGCGGTTATTCAGGCTGCCAGGCATGCGTTGCTGGTGAACGAAATTCACGGGAATTTGTTGCGGCACAGATTGGCTCAGCGGGTTGCGCAATTTCGCAAAGGCTTGGAGGCCATCGGCTGGGATTCCATTGGTGGCTGGTTTCCTGTGCAAACCTTGCGGGGAATTGTTGGAAATGCCGCCATCCGAATGCATCAATATCTTTCCCGGTATGGTATTCAAGCGGTATTGTCACGGCCTCGCAATAGCGGCGAAGCCCACCTGAGTTTTTTAGTGACAGCGCGGCATACCGCTGGGGAAATTGATCATTGCATTGACATACTGAGTACATTGACACGAGGCCTTGATAAGGCAGCAAATCGCGGCGGCAAGCCAGCATATTCGGGCTTCATAAAATGACAACTATAGGCGAGAGGTGAATCATGAATCAAGAATTGAATTTTGAAACCATACCATTAGCACTCGCTCCCGAAATTACGGGAGAAATGTTCGAAGTGGAAAGCGAGCGAGGAATCCGACGCTCATTTGCAGGATCTAGAAACCGTAGTTTTCGGCCTGGCATTCGTCCCGATTTGAGACCAAAAGGAAGCAAACGCCCGCCGTCCTCGAGAACAAGACCTTTCGTAAAGGGATTGCGGCGGCCGTTTGGCAGTGCTGTCTATGAACCTTATCCGATTGCGAGCGAGCCCTATTCCAGTGAACCGGAACCATCCGGCTCAGAACGCACCCGCTGGGTACAGGATTGCTTGAATCAAGCGGCGGGAACGCAACTTCCGGTGACCGGAATCATGGGCCGGGATACACGCAGCGCCGTGCGGAATTTTCAGCGGCAGCAAGGATTAAGAGCAAGCGGTATTGTCGGCCCGGATACCGAAGATGCATTGAAGACGGCTTGCTCCGGACAAAATGCCGGGGAAAATTCTGAGCTTGAATCGTATAGGGAAGAACCCGGTTTTATCGCGTGGTTAACTTGGCAGCCCAGTAATGAAAAGCCAAAGTTGTATACTTGGGATGAAATCCAGAAACGCCCGCGTGATCGGATACACGGTGATACCGGTGTTTATGTTGTTGTTCTATTTGAACGAAGAACCGTTGGCGGGAAAACAAAAAAAATAATCACCCAAATCCTAAAAGTTGGAAAAGCGATTGATCAATCCTTTAGGAAAAGATTTGAGCATGATTCTCATAAAAAAATACGCGCTGAGTATCCGGGAAAAGTTGGATATTACCTGGCCAAAATACAAGCAAGCGGCGCATGTCCTGTTCGCGGATGCGGTAATGTAATAGAGCATTTGGTAGCGCGCACCTTGATTCGGTCTGGAAAAATGATGGAACCGCATTACAAGGAACCGATTGTTCCTATCAAGGCACTCGATCAAATTCAGGTGGCCAATATTCTGCCGAAGCCTTTGGCTAAAAATCTTGGAAAAGCCTATGCCGCAGTCGGCCCCTTGGATGTCCGGAAACAAAGAATAAGGCCTGTGGCAGCTCCAGCCAGCGGCTCCGGTAATTTGATTCTACCGAAGAATGCGATATGGGAACTGGAGTATCCCTTCAGCGAAGCCGAGGAGCTTGAGCTCGCCGCCGAATTATTGGCCATTTCCAACGAAGAAGAGCTGGATCTATTTCTTGGCAAAATGTTCAAGGGAATCGGTAGAGGATTGAAGAAATTTGGCCGTTTCGTCGGCAAGAAAGTGCTACCCGCATTGGGCAAGGGCTTGAAAGCGATTGGCAAGGTTGCATTGCCGATTGTTGGCAAAGCGCTCGGATCTTTTATTCCCATACCGGGCGTTGGCACGGCAATTGGCGGTGCCATCGGAACAGCCGTTAGTAAAGCGCTGGAGCTTGAATTCAGCGGTTTGCCTGCAGAAGAAGCGGAACTGGAAATGGCGCGGCGGTTTGTGCGCATTGCCGCGACAGCAGCCAGACAAGCGGCTTTGGCCAATCCGCATGCCAATCCCGAAGCTATTGCCAATGCTGCTTTGATGGCAGCGGCTAAAATGCAAGTGCCGAATCTTCCTGTAGCGATTCAAAGAAATTCGGAACTAAACGGTGCGATTAATAATGAATGGCAGGTCAATAGCATTCAACCCGAGCGATCCGATCAGGAAGCGTTTCTGGGTGATGTATGGAACTCCATTAGCACCGGAGCTCGTAAGCTCTCCAGTGGCGTTGCCAATATGCTGACTGATTGTGCGCCCATTGAGGATCGCACTAGTTTTACGCCTAGAGATAAGCGCAAAGGAAAGCCGCGCGATATGAGCAAAGTGTATGCGCTGGTATTGCATCAGACTGCCGGCAATCAAAGGAATACGCCACCCAATCGGTATGATAGTGTCACTGCGCATTTTGTAATTAAGCCCAACGGACAAATACTGCAATTGCATCCATTGGCAGCCTACCTTAATGCCTCAAATGGGTTTAATGCTGGCAGTGTAGCCGTTGAATTTGCAGGTAATTTTCCTGATGTTAGAGGTAAACGGTACGTTTATCCGAATGGCGCATCGCCTCAAGGCACTCTGACTGCCGAACAGATCAAGGCTGGGCGCTGTTTAGTACGTTACCTTGTTAAAAATATGAGCCTTACCCATATTGTGGCCCATCGACAATCCAGTGCAAGTCGTGCAAACGATCCGGGTCCGGATATTTGGTATCACGTAGGTCAATGGGCAATCAATAATCTGGGTTTACGGGATGGTGGGCCAAGTTTTAAGGTTGGTAGCGGCAATCCCATACCGGATATTTGGCGGACGTGGGGAGAAACCAGACCACAACAGCCTGAACTTGGCGAGGAAATCTTTGCTTAATATGCTTATCAATTATTTTCAATCATTTTTGCCATCCGAGAAAAATTGTTTTTTGTTAAGAATTGCACAAAAATCTTAAAGGAGAAACAAAATGACTACCATCTCAACCAAAGCAGGGGAGGGTTCACTTGTATTCACGTCAAATGATGGTGAGCTTTCTTCTGCATCCGCCGTACTGTTGTTGAAAGCCACAAACCCGGAATATAACCAGCCTGTATTACATATCAAACAAGCAGGTGAACGCGGAGGCGCGGCTTCGATCCGGATCGATGACCCGAATCCTGATATCGAGTTTGTCGAGACTTGTCTGGATAATCTTAATCCCAATGATCATGGCGCCGGGAAGTATGAGATTGCCGTTCAGTCGGATCGGCTTCAAATTAATGGCCGCAAAGCTGATGGTAGCCGCTTCGAAACCATCGTCGTGTTTCAGCGGGCAGGAGTGAATTGCGATCTTATGCGACCAGAAAGTGGGGGAAATATCGGTTTTGGTTTTAAAGAAGCCAAAAAGTTTGAAGATTTTGGGGGTGGGCAAGGAGTCATTGCGATTGTCAATGTTTGTGTCGCTCCGACGAAAAATCTCGCCGGTGCTGGAATTTTGTATGTCGAGGACGGGGCGCTCAAATATATGGGATCGAAGGGAACAATAACTATTATCGCGCCAGCATGAACGAGAGGAGAGTAAGAAATGTCGACAAATTACGTTTGGCCGCTCAGCAACAGCACGAAACCCGACGAGATGAACACTTCATTTGGGCCGCGCATCAATACCAATCGCTGGGATTTCCACGATGGCATCGATCTGCCGGCCAGTATTGGAACCAAGGTTTATGCCATGCGCGGGGGAATAGTGCATTTCGCCGGGTTACCTGGAGACCCTGGGGCGGGCAGGTATGATTCCCGTCATGTCATTCTCGAGGTTGATGACCCCAATGATGGATGGATGTATCTCGCCTACCTGCATCTTGACAGTATTGATGGGGCCGTGATCTCTGGTGCGAATATTGTGCAGGGACAGGAAATCGGCACAGTCGGTAAGCACGAAGCGACTTATCCACATTTGCACATCGAATTTCTCCAGGGAACGCCCGATGCTGATGCGCAAACCAGTCGTCATCCATTGAAGTATCTCCCCTATTCCAACACGGCGAACTTTACTGCACCGGTAGCCGACCGTTTCAATCGCTTCGGACCACACATGGCAGCGCGTCTGCTATTCGGCGCCAGCAGTAGGTCGGAAGGTGATTTGCTCAGGATTGAAGTCGACCTTCTCAGCGGTGCCGGCGTGCTTGCTACCCGCGTCGTTGATTTTCACGATGAAACGACGATCAATAAGAAAAGAGGTAACAGCGACAAGAAAATCTTTAAAAATGACATTGGCGTGGAAGGTTACCAAAAATCCCGCATGAACGATCCGGAACGTACACGTACCGATCTTTGTTATGGCATTCTGGTGCGTAACTTACCGGATGAGTGCGACATCCTCATTGCTCGTGTTTTCGATGTCGGCGACAACATGATCAGCAGTACGCCAATTCCCGTTCCGGATCAGAAAGCAACGAATGAGCTTGTCTGTTTCGAAGACGGCGTGATGCCACCCACAGGCTGGAAGCGCGTGACGAGCACGACAGGCAGCGGAACAACGGTGACGAATGATGCCTCCGCTGCTTACTCCGGTACGCGCGGAATGCTCTGCATCGATGACTCCACTACAGAGACGAGAACCCAACGAACAGGCATTGAGTTTACGCTACAGCCTGGTCGCTTCGAATGGATTGCCGAAGGCTGGTTTAATCCGACTGTGCTGGATCTGGCACCGGATCAATCAATCGTGCTGCTGCATTTCCTGCATGGCGAAAACCTGAGCGTAGCAGCACGCATTCGCAACGAAGACGGTCAACTACTCGCAGGAATCGTGGCGAAGGATAGTAACGGTGACTTGAGAGGTTCGAGTAGTTCGGTAATTTCCGGTGCCATTGTTTCCGGCTTCTGGCGCAAATGGAGGCTGCATCTGCTGCGAATCGGCACGCGGGAGACGACCGCTGTGCTTTATCTGGACAAAGATGGCGAATTGGCAGAGCATGACCGCCTTAACTGGGATTCGACAACCTTTGAACCTCAAGTTTTGCGCGCTGGAATAGGCCGGTCGGAGGTGGGAGGGAAAGCAACTATACTGGTCGACGAGCTGCGGATAAGCGAATATCCCATTCCCTAACCGTCATGTTTGCCACTGTGGATACATCGATGGAGTTTTCAAGCTTAGCGCTTAACTCAAGCACTTCGGCTATCGCGTATTGCCGGAAACATCATGGTCGCTTTGTGGCGGAGCTGGAGGAGTTTATTCGCTTCCCGAGTATCAGTGCGCAGGTGCAGCATAACGGTGATATCCGACGATGCGCGGAGTGGCTGGCCGGACATTTGCAAAAAATCGGTATGGAGCGAGTGGTTGTATTTCCTACCAGGGGTTATCCCATTGTTTACGCGGAGAAATGCCATGCGCCGGGAAAACCTACGGTGCTGATTTACGGTCATTACGATGTGCAACCGGCTGAGCCGCTGATCGAGTGGCAATCGCCGCCCTTCGAACCGGTGATCCGTGGGGAGGATCTTTATGGCAGGGGTGCTTCGGATGATAAAGGACAGCTTTTTACGCATGTCAAGGCATTGGAAGCATTGCTTCGAGGCGGTCGGAGATTGCCTGTTAACGTCAAGTGTCTGTTTGAGGGCGAGGAGGAAATCGGCAGTCCCAATTTGCCTGCTTTCATGATCGCCAACCGGCGGTTACTTGCTGCGGATTGTGCCGTGATATCGGATACGCAAATCCCGGCTGCCGGTCAGCCTGCCATTACTTACGCCTTGCGAGGTTCAATCAATTTTGAGCTGGAGATCTTCGGGCAAAAGCGGGAATTACATTCGGGCGTGTTGGGCGGTGCCATCCATAATCCGTTGCAAGCACTGTGCGAAATGATTGCGCAAATGCATGATCAGGCTGGACGTATAGCTATTCCTGGTTTTTATGACCGCGTGCGGCGATGGGATGCGAAGGAGCGCGCCTATATGAACAGGGTTGGGCCATCTGATGAAAAAATATTACAAGATGCCGGAGCGGCAATGGGTTGGGGCGAACCGGGTTATTCATTGTATGAGCGTACTACAATCCGCCCTGCGATCACGGTAACCGCCATTCATGGCGGTTATCAGGGTAGCGGCGCTAAGGCAGCCATTCCAACGCGTGCTGTGGCCAAACTGAACTTCCGTCTGGTACCAGACCAGGACCCGCAGGAAATTGATCGGCTGTTCCGTAAATATGTGGCAAAGATTACGCCACCGGGCATGCGGATACGAATTCGCACATTCGCATCATCCCGGCCTGTACTGATAGACCGTAACCATCCTGCATTAATGGCTGCGGCGCGCGCCTATCATCAGGGATTTGGAGCAGCGCCGATATTTTTACGCAATGGCGGCACGATTCCGGTAGTGGGTCTGATTCAGGAAATTTTGCATCTGCCTGTTGTGTTGATGGGCTTTGGTTTGCCAGACGACGCTATTCACGGAGCGAATGAAAAATTTTATTTGCCCAATTTTTTTAATGGAATTGAGACCGGCATCCGGTTTCTGACAGCAATAGGACAGAGACAGCATGCCAGTCTTGTCAGGCGGGATAACAGGCAAATATTCGTAACACAGTAACATTTTGGAGGACATGATGATCATCGATTGCCACTGTCATGCCGGAAGCGGCGATGGTTTTACCGGACCCTGGGATACGCGGGCGCCATTGGAGGATTATCTGCACCGTGCCAGCGCGGCAGGAATTCAGCGCAGCGTTTTATTTGCCGCATTTCATTCGGATTACGCTGCCGCCAATAAAGAAGTGGCGAAGATTGTAGCCAGCCAGCCGGACAGGTTTTATGGCTTTGCATTTGTGCATGCGGCCAGAGACCGCGGGCGGGTACATAAATTGATCGAAACCGCTGTCAGACAATATGGATTTGCCGGGATTAAAGTGCATCGCCATGATGCGCCGATTACCCGGGAAATCTGTGATGCGGCAAGGGCTTTCGCTTTGCCGGTACTTTACGATGTGGTGGGAGAGGTATCGGTTTGTGAGCTGCTGGCGCAAGAATACCCGGATGTCAACTTCATTATTCCCCATCTGGGCAGCTTTGCTGACGATTGGCGTGCACAATTGGGCCTCATTGATCATTTGGTTCGTCATTCGAATATTTATACGGATACTGCTGGTGTGCGGCGTTTCGATTTGCTGGAGCAAGCGGTGAAACGCGCCGGAGCGGGCAAGATTTTGTTTGGTTCGGACGGGCCATGGCTTCATCCAGGCATTGAATTGGCAAAGATCAAGGCATTACGCCTTTCGCCACAGCAGGAAAAATTGATTTTGGGAACTAATTTGCAAAAGTTAATCCCTATCGTGCGGCAACATCGGCCATCTGCTTTATCCAAATGGCGAAACACGGCGCAATTAGCTTTTTCCGAATAAAGTTCCGCAGGCAAAGATAGCGTAATCAATACTCGCTGTTTTCCTGGCGTTGTGCTGCCCGGCGCAACTGTAAGGCGCGGTCGGTTACGCCGAGACGTTGCGCGGCCCGCTGCAAATTGCCGTTTGCTTCGTCGACCGCGATGCGAATGGCGGTTTCTTCGGTGTTTTTGCTGATAGTTTTGAGTCCCATGCCGCGGCTAAGCGCGATGCGGATGGCGCGTTCAAAACTCATATCGCGCCATTCTTTCCAATCTTCAGATAAAACCGGCCGTTCATCCGGTGGAATGCAGCCGACCGTAATAGGGCCTTCACCCGCATAGCGGCACAACATCCGCGCAATTACCTGCTTGAGGTCGCGCACATTGCCCGGGTATTGCCTGCGCAACAGATATTCTTGGACAGGTTTATCGATGGCGGGCACATTGTGGTTCGTGCAGTTTTTTTTTAGGAAATGATTGGCCAAAGGCAAAATATCTTCAGATCGTTCACGCAGCGGCGGTAAGCGGCAGATATAACTGGCAATCCGGTAATAGAGATCGGCGCGGAATTCACCGCGTTGAACTTGCGTCATGAGGTCGCGATTGGTGGCGCAAATTAACCGGAATGACGTGCGTTGCCAGGCATTGCCGCCGACACGTTTGTAAGTTTGCTCTTGAATGACCCGTAATAGCTGAGTTTGCATGGCCAGGGATAATTCGCCCACTTCATCCAGAAAAAGCGTGCCGCCGTTCGCGAGCGCGAATACGCCATCCCGTGAAGATGCAGCGCCTGTAAATGCCCCTCGTTCATGACCGAAAAATTCACTGCCCGATAATTCCGGCACAATGGTTGTGCAATCCAGAATGACAAGCTCGCCCTTATCGGTGCGATTATCGAGCGTGTGTATGAGATTGGCCAGTAATTCCTTTCCTGTTCCGCTTTCGCCGAGAATTAATACCGATACGTTGGTAAAGCGCGCGACTTCGATCACTTGGCGTAATATGGTTTGCAGTGTTTGGCTTGTACCAACCAATGCATTTTGAACAAGCGAAGAATTGAGTAACCGATTGATGGCTTCCCAGCGGCGCAGGCGGGCGGTGATTTCGTGAATGATCAAATTATCTTTTGTGCAAACCAGTACATCAGACGCGCCAGCTTCCATCAATTGCCAGATGGCTTCTCCTGAAATCGCTTCGTGACAGCAGGCAAGGACTTGTATTTGACCGTTGTGGCTAAGGTCGCATAACTGTTCGCAGAGTTCTGGGGTTACTTTGTTGCTAAAGACGATACCGGAGTGACTGCAGGGAACGCGATAATCTTGTACTTCGATGCCCTGCTGGGTCAAGAGGTCGATGAATTTACAAATAGTTTTTTCTGAGTACTCTCCGACGCCGCGAATCCAGACGGTGATAGGTTCAGATATATCATTAAAGAAAGTATCCATAGTATTTAGCAACGAACTGATTGAATTACATCCACTAAGAATCCGGAAGGACTCTTCTCATGTTTGATAATTGCTTGCAGTCAGTGTCGCTATACTTGGATTTTTTGATCAGCCGAATTACTTCTTATTAGTATTCAGCAGGTTGTTATTGAAGTGTTGCACAAGCAATTATTTTTTTATCGCATGGGGGTTAACCTCCATGCCTATAATTTCATTCTAAAGTAAATTACCTTAATCTTGAAGAAAAATTATGTGTTTTTGTTACCTTGTAATTCTATTAAGAACCGAATGGGGTGGACCCGGATTCTCACTCAATAATAACGATAGAATTTTGTTTCGGACGCTCACTAGGAGGTGGTTTGAGCGAGTACTTAGCTATCTTATAAGTTAATGAAAATCCGGTTTTAATCTGAATTGACCACAAATCCGCATATCCATACTTGCGGCATTTTCATTCATTACTGATAAGGCTATCACCGAATGGTCTAATTCTATGTGAGATTAATCACATGCCCTGCAATTTTATGGCATCATCATTAACCAATTGAAATATGAACTATTGGAAAATCTATTATCAGTCAATGTATTGTGGTGATCTGAAGTGGCTGTTGTCATATTTCATTTGATTCTTCTCATATTTGCATTGACCTGATATGGCTTATTGCGTTATTTTTACCCATTTTTATAAAAGAGCCTTTGATGAGTTTCAGTTTTTTATTGGTTGGCGATTTTAATGGCCAAATCTTCTAAACAAGTTGTTTCAACTCAGCCGGAGAGCTTTGAAGCGGCGTCGGATGAGCTGGAAAAGATAGTGTTGGCGATGGAAACAGGGCAAATGTCACTGGAGGCTTCGCTGTCAGCCTATCAACGTGGGGTCGAGTTGTTGCAATATTGCCAGAGTAAATTGCAGGATGCGCAGCAACAGGTCAAGATACTTGAAGCCGATATGTTAAAAAATTTTACCAAAGCTGATCCTGATGATCGTTGATTTTCAGAACTGGGCGACTAGCTGCCAGGCACGCATCGAAACATTCTTGCAAGCAAGACTGCCTGCAATTGATTGTGTTCCTGAGCGATTACACAAAGCCATGCGTTATTCCGTGCTGGGAGGGGGTAAACGGGTACGCCCGTTGTTATCCTTTGCGGCTGGAGAGCTTGCGGGTGCTGATGTTGAACGTGTTACTACCGTAGCTGCTGCGGTAGAACTTATTCATGCCTATTCGCTTGTGCATGATGATTTGCCGTGTATGGATGATGATATTTTGCGGCGTGGTAAGCCTACTTGTCACGTAGAATTTGATGAAGCTACTGCGCTATTGACTGGCGATAGTTTGCAAACGTTGGCTTTTGAGATATTGGCGGAAAAGCGTTTGACTGATGTGCCAGAGTCGCAATTAGAAATGATTGCACATTTAGCGCTGGCAGCGGGTTCGCGGGGAATGGCGGGGGGACAAGCATTTGATCTTGATAGTGTCGGTAAACCACTCAGCTTGCCGGAGTTGGAATATATGCATATTCACAAAACCGGCGCATTGATCCGTGCCGCAGTCATGCTTGGTGCTCGTTGTAGCAGCCGTTTAAACGCTGAGCAACTGGGTAAATTGGATCATTTTGCCAAATGTGTCGGTTTGGCATTTCAAGTAGTCGATGACGTGCTGGATACAGAAGCAACAACGGCGACACTGGGTAAAACTGCCGGTAAAGATGCGGAGAACAATAAGCCCACTTATGTCAGTATCCTAGGTATCAGCGAAGCGCGAGAGTTGGCGAAAAAATTGCAATGTGACGCTGATAAGGTTTTGAATAGTTTTGGTGAAGGTGCATTACGGTTGCGTCAAGTTACTGATTTCATTATTAAACGTAAATTCTAAATTTCTTCTTCTTGATCTATTTATTTCCAGGACTTGAATGTATCCACTACTAGATACCATTAACTCACCATTCCAGTTACGTGAACTGGAGCAAAAAAAATTACCTCAATTTGCCAAAGAGTTACGCAACTTTCTAGTTGAATCAGTTGCTAAAACCGGTGGACATTTATCTTCCAATCTGGGTACGGTGGAATTGACCATTGCCTTGCACTATGTTTTCAATACACCTTACGATCAGCTTGTTTGGGATGTGGGGCACCAGACTTACGCGCATAAAATTTTGACAGGCCGGCGAGAAGGTATGAGCAAGCTTCGCATGCACGGCGGCATAGCAGGATTTCCCCGTCGTGATGAAAGTGAATATGATGCATTCGGTACTGCACATTCAAGTACCTCAATTAGTGCTGCATTAGGTATGGCAGTGGCCGCGCGACTAAACAAATCGGATCGGCGTGCAATTGCCATTATTGGTGATGGCGCTATGAGTGCTGGTATGGCGTTCGAGGCGCTAAATAATGCGGGAGTGATGGATGCCAATTTGCTGGTGATCCTCAATGACAACGATATGTCGATATCACCGCCGGTGGGAGCATTGAATAATTATCTAGCCAAGTTGATGTCTGGGCGGTTTTATGCCACGGCGCGGCGCGCTGGCGAGAAGGTGCTAGGTGTGGTGCCTTCCGTATTGGAGCTGGCAAAACGTGCTGAAGAGCATGTTAAAGGCATGGTAACGCCTGGCACATTATTTGAAGAATTTGGATTTAATTATATCGGTCCGATTGATGGGCATGATTTGGATGTTCTGATTACGACTCTGAAAAATATCAAACTTCTTGATGGACCGCAATTTCTTCACGTGGTTACCCGAAAAGGAGCAGGCTATAAAGTCGCCGAAGAGGATCCTATCTTATATCACGGTGTTGGTAAGTTTGATCCGAAAAAAGGAATTGTCGCTAAAGCTAACGGTAAGCCGACCTACACACAGGTTTTTGGTGATTGGTTGTGCGACATGGCCACGCAAGATTCACGTCTGATCGGTATTACACCGGCAATGCGTGAAGGCTCGGGATTGGTTCGTTTTTCACAAGAATTTCCAGAGCGTTATTTTGATGTCGGTATTGCGGAGCAGCATGCGGTTACTTTTGCTGCAGGTGCAGCATGTGATGGCTTGAAACCGGTGGTTGCGATTTATTCGACTTTCTTGCAGCGTGCGTATGATCAATTGATTCATGATGTTGCTATCCAAAATCTTGCAGTTGTCTTTGCCATTGATCGCGCCGGTCTAGTAGGTGCCGATGGACCCACACATGCAGGAAGTTTTGATTTATCTTATCTGAGATGCATTCCGAACATGACGGTTATGGCGCCAGCTGATGAAAATGAATGCAGGCAGATGTTGTTTACTGCTTTTAAACTGGATACGCCATCAGCGGTACGTTATCCGCGAGGATCCGGAGTGGGGGTGCAAGTGCAGAAGAAGATGCAAGCACTGCCGATCGGTCGTGGTGAGATACGGCGTCAAGGTGAGAAAATTGCATTGTTGGCATTTGGCAGCATGTTGGCGCCGTGCCTGGAAGCTGCAGATGAGCTCAATGCGACGGTAGTTAATATGCGTTTTGTCAAACCGTTGGATGATGAATTAGTAGCTGCTTTGGCGAATAACCATGAGCTGCTGATTACCGTGGAGGAGAATACTGTAATAGGCGGTGCAGGCAGTGCTGTAACAGAATCGCTCAATAGCCAACAAATTGATGCCCAAGTATTGCAATTGGGATTACCGGATATTTTTATCGATCAAGGGGATCATGCGCAAATGCTTGCAGATTGTGGATTAGATAAGAATGGTATTATTAAGTCAGCACGATTAATATTAGGCGAATAACTTTTGCCTTTAGTGAGTGTCTATTTTTCTGTAACAGCATTAATTTTGACCTGGAATTGATCAGCATATGATTCAATTATTGCCAGGTATTCCTCGTTGCTTAGGAGAAAAATATGAATAAACAAATAGACTTACCGATTGCTGATGTACAGAATACACTTGATACTCGGCGTATTGCGATCGATAGGGTGGGAATTAAGGCTATACGTCACCCTGTAGTTGTCGCTGACAAAGATGATGGCGTGCAACATACCGTGGCAATTTTCAACATGTATGTGAATTTGCCGCATAATTTCAAAGGCACCCATATGTCTCGCTTTGTTGAGATTTTGAATAGCCATGAACGGGAGATTTCTGTCGAATCCTTCCAACTTATGTTGCGGGAAATGATCGAAAAACTGGGAGCGGATTCAGGCCATATCGAAATGACTTTTCCTTATTTTATTAATAAATCCGCGCCTGTTTCTCAAGTAAAAAGCTTATTGGATTATGACGTGACATTTACAGGCGAAATTAAAAATCATGAGTATTTTTTTACCATGAAAGTGGTCGTTCCAGTTACCAGTTTATGTCCATGTTCCAAAAAAATATCCAATTATGGTGCACATAATCAACGGTCACATGTCACTATTTCAGTACGTACCAACAGCTTTGTATGGATCGAGGAAATTATCAGGATTGCAGAGGATAATGCTTCGTGTGAATTATATGGCCTTTTGAAAAGACCCGATGAAAAGTACGTAACCGAGCGAGCCTATGATAATCCTAAGTTTGTTGAAGATATCGTAAGAGATATTGCAGAAGTGCTTAATCGTGATGAACGTATTGATGCGTATATAGTTGAATCGGAAAATTTTGAATCTATTCATAATCATTCAGCTTATGCATTGATAGAAAGTGATAAGAAGAAACACTAAAAGATTTCCAAGGCGAAATTCTTAATACGCTGTTTTGTTTCAAAAAATATGAATTGAAAGTAAATATAGCCTGCAATTCCTGGCGTAATCTTGTTGAACGGAGAATGGATCATATGTCACATTTGATTATCCAAGAGCGTGCCAGGGGGGCGATTATGGGAGCTTTCATTGGCGATGCTTTAGCACTTGGTCCGCATTGGTATTACGATCTTATGGAAATGCGGCGCGATTATGGAGAGTGGATCACTACGTACACAGATCCAAAACCGGGTCGCTATCATAGTGGACGCAAAGCAGGTCAGCTCTCGCAATCCGGCATCATTCTTAAGCTCATGCTTAAATCCCTTGTTGCGCACGGTGGTTATGATGAGAGGGATTTCTGCCATCGCATGGATGAAGAGCTTTTTCCATTCCTTGATGGTAAACCAATGAGCGGGCCGGGTGGTTACACCAGCCAATCCATTCGGACAGTATGGCGGCGACGCGTTGAGCAGCAGTTGCCATGGGGACAAGTTGGCAGTCATGCTGATGATACCGAAGCGATTGAACGTACACTGGCATTGGGTGTGCGTTATGCATTTCAGCCTGTAGAGCTCGCTCATACCGTTGCAAGCAATACAACCCTAACCCAAATTGATGAAGCCGTGATTTCCATGACAGTTGCTTATGCGGCGGTGTTAGGTATGCTGATGCAGGGACATGCGTTGGATAAAACACTATCCGCAAAGTTGATGAAATTGGTAAAAAGTGGGAAGTTACCCTTTCATGCAGTAACCTTTGACGATTTGCAGCCACCACGAGCAGGTGATCCTGATCCACCGCGTGCTGGAAAATTTGCTTCGCCCGATGCTTTGCTGACGCCATCCTATATGGCTCAAGCAGCGGCAGATCCGGATATACGCATTGAGCCGGCGTGGAAGGTATCCATTGTCTATGGTATGCCTTGTGCCATATATCACCAGCTTCCTGCGGTTTATTATCTTGCCGCACGTTTCTGTGATGATTTTGAGTCCGCCGTATTGCATGCTGTCAATGGTGGTGGGCAAAATCAGGCGCGTGCTATTCTCACAGGTGCATTGGTAGGTGCTCAAGTGGGCCTTTCCGCCATCCCGCAACGATTTCTTGATGGACTTGAAGATTTGAGTGTACTCAAGAGCCTTGCTACAGATCTTGCTTCACAACTAATCAACGCCATTCCTAATTCTACTGAACAATTAAATTTCAATTGAAAACGGATAAAGTGAAATCTCTTAATATATCAGACGCTCAATTTCAGCTTTTATATTGACTGTTGTTTAGTGAAGTCTTTTATGCGAAACCCTAATAACCACAGGGCAATAAAATAACTGGATGCGCCAGCAACGACAATCCAGCTTAACCGGGCAGCACGGGCTAGTGTCGAATCAGTTAGCCATGAGACATCATCTCCAGCAGAAAACCATAGAACACTCCCCATGATCGTTAGTGCCGCCAGTATTTTTAGAAAGAAAACAAACCAACCGGGTTGCGGTTGATAAATATTGTGATTTCGTAGCTTGTAATACAGCAATCCTGCATTAAGGCAAGCGCCTAAACCGATAGCAAGCGCCAATCCAGCATGTTTTAAGGGAATAATAAAGGCGAGATTCATGAGTTGGGTTGCAATGAGAGTAATGACAGCGATCTTCACCGGTGTTTTAATATTTTGACGCGCATAGAATCCTGGCGCGAGTACTTTAACGAGGATTATTCCAAGCAATCCAGCGCTATAGGCAATGAGTGCTTCACGTGTCATCCACACATCATGCGCTGTGAAGGCGCCGTGATGAAAAAGCGTGGTAATGAGCGGTGTTGCCAGCAATGCTAATGCCAATGCCGCAGGTAAAGTGAGTAATATGGTCATGCGTAAGCCCCAGTCAAGGAGGCGGGAATATTCTTCGCGGCTATTGCTGTTGTAATGACGAGCCAGTGATGGGAGTAAAATAGTGCCTAAGGCAACGCCCAGAAGACCAGCTGGAAATTCCATCAGGCGATCAGCATAATAAAGCCAGGATACGCTGCCAGTAATGAGTAGTGAAGCAAAAATGGTATTAATCAATAAGCTAATTTGACTAACTGAAACACCAAAAATTGCCGGCCCCATTAGTTTGATTACACGCCAGGCACCGGTATCAGGATTTTTAAAATGAATCCGCGGTAATAGCTTAAGTCGTAGCAGGAAAGGTATCTGGAAGGCGAGTTGCAATGCTCCGCCAATAAAAACTGCCCAAGCTAAAGCAAATACCGGTGAATCGAACAGGGGCGTTAACCACAATATACAGCCAATAAATGATAAATTTAATAGTGCGGGTGTAATTGCGGGAACGTTAAATTTTCCATAAGTATTGAGTATGCCACCCGCTAACGCTACTAGAGAAATAAAAAAGATATATGGGAATGTAATTTGTAGAAGTGCAACTGTCAGGTCAAATTTTTCTATGTCAGCTGAAAATCCTGGTGCGCTAATGTAGATAATCAGTGGTGCAGCTAAAATTCCAATGAGCGTAACAATAAAAAGTGTGATACCTAAAAGCGAAGTAATGTGATCAATTAGATCTCGAGTTTCTTCGGGAGTGCGAGTGATTTTATATTCAGCAAGTATGGGAACAAATGCCTGTGAAAATGCGCCTTCAGCAAATAACCGTCGTAGTAAATTGGGAATGCGGAAAGCAACAAAAAAAGCATCAGTTACCATTCCTGCACCAAAAAATCGAGCAATCATAATATCACGCAGAAAACCGAGGATTCGCGATATAAACGTCATACTGCTGACTGCAGCGAGAGCTTTAAGTAAGTTCAACGGTATTTAAGTTTGTACTAGTGATTAGCAGAATTATTTAGTTTTAAAAGATTCTTTTTCATTTTGCTGTCACTAAAATTGAATCCGCCAATGTTATATTCTGGTTTATTAGAGAATTTTAAAATTCTTTCAGAAAAAATGTTTAAATTTCTGTAATAGACCTTCTTCAGACCAATTCCATTGTAAGCAGTACTCTGTACCCAATTTTGGATCTTTAATCTCTGCCTCAATATTTGTTTGTCCACTAACAGTCGGTGGCAGCAGTGCCTTTTCTTCTCCATTGTACTTGCAGAAAAATCTAGCGGATGAGATTGCGCGTCCAGGAGGCAATTGAACCATCAGATGTAATCGCCGAGTGTCATTATCAACAACATGAGAAAGGATTCCATCGTTTTGGGTGAAGGAATCTTCGTACTCATACGATAAGGTTAAATCAGAACCGTGAATGATCTTTAATTCTGGTGGAATCTTCATGCAAATTTCGTAATTTCCATTTGTTTTTCTTTGCTCGACTGGTTCAAAATTGTTGACTTTGAAGTTACTAATACTTCCGATGGCGCGAATATTTTTAAACCAATATTCTGAATTATCAACATGACAAGCAGTAGTCATTTGTGTTTGTGTCAAAGTTGCTTTACTTCCACTGGTATCGTGAATAGTAAGAATTTTTCTTAAATTTGCAACAGTAAATGAGAACTTGTTCTGTCTAATTTGATCATAAATCAGTATCAGTGCACTGACAGCAAATATTATTCCAATCACAACATATTCTGTCAGCAGCGCTACCAGTATGCCAAAGACGACAAGCATTATATTGATATAAAAAATTAGTTGGTTGGGTTTGTCAAACATTCAGAACTCCTCAATTAGCTAATATATTCCTATTATTTATCGAAGCGCTGAGTTTATCAGAGAGAGGCATGCAAAAGAAACAAGATAAATGGCGGATGAAATCTGATTTTATGTCTATTACAAGGGTAAAAATCAGATTAGATTGGTTTCCTAGCGCATAGGCAAAGGTAATTTAGGGTGTCTAATTTGTAGATAAGGAATTGCAAATACGTGGTGTTAAGAAGTTAATCGTAAATTGATTCGTTTTACCCTCAATTTTTAATCTTTCATAAATTGGATGGTGGAGTTATGTACGGATATGCACTAAAGTTTAAGCTATTAAAGTCGTTAAAATCAAAATAATAACGCCGCTATCAAAGTAGCGGTAATTTTGGTTGAATCAAATTTATCTGGAATCGTGTGATGAAAATTCTTGTTAATTTCAAATCTGGATTTAAACAAATATTTATTGTTCCAAAATCTATGCTAGCAGTCGAATTTAGAAATATGGCCAAAGAGATTGGCGGTAAAATCGATAGTATCGAATTTTCTTTACCCACTCGTCGCCAATCAAATTTTACTAGATCAGAACTTTCTGAAGGAATAATTCGTTTACCTGATAAACGTTAATATTCAGTCTAATTTTGGCTTATCTAATTATTAGAATGGAATATCGTCATCCATATCATCAAAGCCGTTGGATTTTTTTACTGGCGAAGAGCGCGGAGAAATAGAATTGTCTTCTTCATGCTCAGATGATTCAAAACTGCCACTCCCTGATCGAGTACCCAACATTTTCATGTCATTAGCAATAATATCTGTTGTATAGCGTTCTACACCATTTTTGTCAGTCCATTTTCTGGTTTCCAATCTTCCTTCAATATAAACGGATCGCCCTTTCTTTAAATATTCACCAGCAATTTCTGCAAGCTTGCGATAGAAAGTAACACGATGCCATTCAGTTTTTTCTTGTTTTTCACCATTTTTGTCTTTCCATGTGTCTGTTGTGGCCACTGTTATATTTGTCACTGCTTCACCATTTGACATATAGCGAGTCTCTGGATCTTTTCCGAGATTTCCGATAAGTATAACTTTGTTAACTGATGCCATTATGTTTCCTCCGCAAGCAATTTAATTACTTTTTCTTCATCAAAACCTTTCATGTCAACTTTCAAATAGGCTACTCCTTCGTTAACCAGTATTAAAGCTTCATATACACCAGGAATTGCAGCCAGCCGACGTGATAATTCTTTTGATTTGTTTACATCCATTTCTTGCACATGATACATCTTGGAGCGTACAGGGGCCGGTGTTTCCATCGTGATCGCAAGTATTAACCACACTATTAATAGCAAGCTGCAGAACGCAAATAGTGCATGACTTCCGTATGCACCAAATAGATAACCACCGCTTGCGGCGCCTATGAATGCTCCCAGGAATTGGGTACTACTATAAATGCCAATCGCAGTTCCTTTCGCACCCACTGGAGCAATTTTTGAAATCAGCGATGGCAAGCTGGCTTCCAGCAAATTAAAAGCGCTAAAGAAAACCAATAAAGCTATTACTGTTCCCCAAATGGAATCAGAAGTGATTGCCAGCAATATTTGTCCTACCAGTAATATAGCAATTGCTGCTATAAAAACAGGTTTTAGTTTCGCTTTTTTCTCGGCGTAGATGATTGCCGGGATAATAAAGATAATAGATAAGACGAGCACCGGAAAATAAATTTGCCAATGATTATTGGCTGCCATTCCTGCTTGGCGCAAAGTGAGCGGTACTACCAGCCATAACGCCATCAATGTCGCATGTAAAGCAAAAATGCCGTAATTTAGGCGCAACAGTTGCGTGTTGTGTAATACATTCGAAAAACTGGCAGCCGATGTTTCCGTATCTGAATGGAAGCGGCTAATTTGTGGGTCAGGAATAATTTTTTTGACCACAATGATTGCTAGAATAGCCAGAATGCCCGTCATAGCAAATATCCCCGGCACACCAATCCATTGATTCAGAATTGGGGCAACAATAAGGGAAATGGCAAAAACAGTTCCAATAGTCATGCCTATGGCAGCCATTGCTTTGGTACGATGTTCTTCACGAGTTAAATCTGCGGCAAGTGCCATTACGGCGGCTGAAATTGCACCAGAACCTTGAATGATCCGACCAACTATTACCCAGTAAATATCGGTTGCTAACGCTGCAATGAGACTACCTGCAGCAAATAAAATCAATCCTAGGTATATGACGGTTTTGCGACCGATTCGATCAGACAGCCATCCAAATGGTATTTGCAGAATAGCTTGGGTAAGTCCGTATGCTCCGAGTGCAATTCCGACCAGCGTATAGTTGTTTCCACCGGGTAACTCTTCGGCATAAAATGCAAACACTGGCAAAATGATAAATAATCCCAGCATTCGTAAGCCATAAACACTAGCCAGACCGATAGTTGCCCGTAGCTCCGCTGGCGACATTTTTTCAGATGAAGATGAAGCAGACATGAATCAGGTTGTGATATTTACAAAAAGTTGGGTATATTAACAGGTTGACTCATACATAGATAGTTCATGGAATCGATAAAAATACGTGGTGCGCGCACCCATAATCTGAAAAATATCCAACTTGATTTGCCACGCAACAAGCTTGTTGTTATTACCGGGCTATCAGGATCGGGCAAATCCTCACTGGCATTTGATACACTCTATGCTGAAGGACAACGCCGTTATGTGGAATCGCTCTCCGCTTATGCGAGGCAATTTTTGCAATTAATGGAGAAACCCGATGTCGATCTAATCGAAGGGCTTTCCCCGGCAATTGCCATTGAGCAAAAAGCAACTTCGCACAATCCGCGCTCAACCGTGGGTACAGTCACTGAAATCCACGATTATCTGCGCTTGTTATTTGCGCGCGTTGGCGATCCTTTTTGCCCGCAGCATAACATCGTATTGACCGCGCAAAGTGTTTCTCAAATGGTCGACCATGTGCTTCAGCTTCCGCAGGATACACGCCTGATGATTCTTGCACCACTGATCGTAGAGCGTAAAGGTGAACAAGTCGAATTGTTTGATGAGCTTCGCGCGCAAGGTTTTATTCGTTTGCGGATTGATGGTGAAGTATGCGAAATCGATGCATTACCGAAGCTTCAAAAAAACAAAAAACATACGATTGATATCGTAATTGATCGCTTGAAAGTTTCTCTTGAAGCAAAACAGCGGCTTGCTGAATCATTTGAAGTGGCACTACGGCATTCGGATGGGCGGGCTTTGGCGATCGAAATGGATAGTGGCTGCGAACATCTCTTTTCTGCAAAATTTAGCTGTCCTGTGTGCAGTTACTCTCTGTCCGAACTGGAACCTCGATTATTCTCATTTAATAATCCACTGGGTGCTTGTACTAGATGCGATGGTCTGGGACAGATTACTTTTTTTGACCCAGGACGTGTAGTAGCTTTTCCGCATTTATCGCTGGCTGCCGGTGCGGTACGGAATTGGGATAGGCGCAATCAATTCTATTTTCAGCTATTAACAAGCTTGGCAGAACACTATCAATTTGATTTGGAAGCTCCATTTGAAAGTTTGGACGAATCTATTCGTAACATTATTTTGTATGGATCGGGTAAAGAAAAAATACCATTTTGCTATTTGATGGAAAGTGGCCGCAAGCGGCAGGATACGCATGCTTTTGAAGGAATTATTCCTAATTTAACGCGGCGTTATAAGGAAACTGAATCACAAACGGTTCGTGAAGAGCTGGCAAAGTATCTCAATGCACAAACATGCCCTGAGTGCCAAGGCACGCGCCTGTGTCAAGCGGCACGTCATGTACATGTGGCCGGACAAGCCATTTATCAGATCAGTTCTTTCCCATTAAAAAAAGCCAAGCTATTTTTTGATCAAATCGAATTATCTGGCCACAAGCAATCCATTGCAGAGCGTATTGTCAAGGAAATTTCCAATCGTTTGCAATTTCTCAACGATGTCGGACTGGATTATTTATCTTTGGATCGTTCCGCTGATACACTTTCTGGCGGGGAATCTCAGCGTATCAGACTTGCCAGTCAAATCGGTTCCGGGTTGACAGGCGTCATGTATGTTCTGGATGAACCTTCCATTGGTTTGCATCAACGCGATAATGGGCGCTTATTGCAAACACTTCAGAACCTGCGGGATTTAGGAAACAGCGTCATTGTGGTCGAACATGATCAAGATGCCATACAGATCGCCGATCATGTCGTTGATATGGGACCCGGCGCTGGTGAGCATGGCGGCTTCGTAATTGCACAAGGCACGCCGCAAGCTATTTGTGAAAATGGTGATTCTCTTACCGGTCTATTTTTATCTGGAAAAAGATCGATTGATATTCCATTCAAGCGACACCAGCCTAACGAAGACCGGCTATTGCGAATAGAAGGCGCTTGTGGTAACAATCTTAAGAATATAACGTTGAATTTGCCAGTTGGGTTGTTTGTTTGTATCACAGGTGTTTCAGGATCCGGAAAATCCACGCTTATCAATGAAACATTGTATCGCGCGGTAGCGCGGCACTTATACGCCAGCAATACCGAACCAGCGTCCTATCAACATATTGAAGGTCTGGCTTTTTTCGATAAAGTTATCAACATGGATCAAAGCCCGATTGGACGTACTCCGCGTTCAAACCCAGCTACTTACACCGGACTATTTACACCAATTCGCGACTTGTTTGCCGGTGTGCCACAAGCGCGCGAACGTGGCTATGCACCTGGACGGTTTTCTTTTAATGTCAAAGGGGGAAGGTGCGAAGCATGTCAGGGCGATGGTGTAATTAAAGTTGAAATGCATTTTCTTCCTGATATCTATGTGACGTGTGATGTATGTCATGGTCACCGATATAACCGGGAAACCTTGGAAATTCAGTATAAGGGTAAAAATATCAATGAAATATTGCAGATGACTGTGGAAAATGCCCTTGAATTTTTTGCACCAGTTCCAGCCGTTGCGCGTAAGTTACAAACACTAATGGAGGTTGGGCTTGGTTATATTACTTTAGGCCAATCCGCCACGACGCTTTCTGGTGGTGAAGCGCAACGGGTAAAACTTTCATTGGAGCTTTCTAAACGTGATACAGGGCGAACCTTGTATATTCTGGACGAACCGACTACCGGTTTGCATTTTCAAGATATCGATCTGCTTTTAAAAGTTCTCCACAGATTGCGAGATCATGGTAATACCGTTGTAGTTATTGAACATAATCTGGATGTTATAAAAACTGCTGACTGGATTATCGATTTAGGCCCGGAGGGCGGTGATGGCGGTGGCTGCATAGTTGCAGAAGGTACACTGGAAGCAATTGCAGCCAATGAAAACAGTTATACCGGTCATTATTTGAAAGCTATGCTCGCAAAATGAATCCGTGCGACTATTTGCTGGAAAGTTTTTCAGTTGCTGTCAAAGCCGCTGATCCACTTCATGTCTTACCGCAGCATCTTCCAGAGCCTCCGAAAGGCCGCACACTTGTCGTTGGTGCAGGCAAAGCTGCCGCCGCCATGGCGCTGGCTGTGGAAAATTGCTGGCCTGTTACTGCTCCACTGGAGGGTTTGGTTATTACCCGCTATGGGCATAAACTGCCAACTCGAAGAATTAGCGTAATTGAAGCCGGACATCCGACTCCTGATGTAAATGGAGAGCACGCATCGCGGCAGATTCTATCCGCAGTAGGGGCGCTGAGACCAGAAGATTTACTGCTATGTCTATGGAGTGGCGGGGGGTCAAGCTTACTTGCATTGCCTATTGCCGGTGTTTCATTACAGGAACTTAAAGATTTAACGCAGCAGTTGTTGAGGTGTGGCGCAAGTATTCAGGAAATCAACACTGTTCGTAAACATTTATCAGCGATTCAAGGCGGTAAGCTTGCCGCGGCTTGCAAGGCGCCTATATTGGCTTTAATTATTTCCGATGTGACTGGAGATGAAGTAACGCATATTGCATCTGGTCCGTGTTCGCCCGATCCAACAACTTTGTCAGACGCCCTTACTGTGTTGGATCGCTATGGTTTGAATGTTTCGGATGCGGTGGCACGGATTCTTTTAACGAACGGTTCGCTAGCTGAAACACCGAAACCGGGTTCTTCCGTTTTTAATAACGTAGAAAATAGAATCATTGCAAATGCGCACCAATCTTTGATTGCATCGCAGAATTACTGCCATAGTATCAATCTTAATACCTTAATATTGGGCGATACGGTTACTGGCGAATCTCGTGAAATCGCCAAAAGCTATGCGGCGTTGGTGAGAGAAATATGCTTTCATCCACAATCGATAAAAGCGCCCATAATACTATTATCGGGCGGTGAAACGAGTGTTACTGTCAAAGGCGATGGACGTGGAGGCCGTAATTCCGAGTTTTTATTATCATTGCTAATCGAATTAGCTGGCTTAGAAAATGTTTATGCGCTGGCATGCGATACCGATGGGATTGATGGTACAGAGAATAATGCAGGAGCGTTCATCACGCCGGATTCATTAATTCGAGCTGGTAAGTTAGGATTGAATGCCGCCTCATTTCTTCAGAATAACGATGCTTATACATTTTTTGAGCACTTAAACGCTCTCGTTATTACTGGTCCGACCTACACTAATGTCAACGATTACCGCGCCATTGTCGTCACCTAATCGGATAGTTGTGATTCTTGTCAATTTGTATCGAAGATAGTATCAATCCTTCTTGAAACCATTTGTTTATCACATATTCATAGAATTGCTGATTTCTTATTGACTTAAAAGTTGATGCCAATTTTTTTCCATCATGCGTCAAAAGGACGTGTCCTAAATCCAGGTGATTATTTTCATTATTCTTAAAACCTATTTTAGTAGGCTTGCCAAAATAAAATAATCGCGTATGTTTGCCAAATCCCTTTTTAATATAACCATCAGGTTCAAATGTAATTAAACCGAGTGCTTCTAGACGTTTTAGATTAACAAGAGTAATGCCTTGTTTTGTATAGATTTCGTCTTCTAAATCAAAGACAAGTGGTAGAGGATCTCCTTGAATCCATATGAATTGACATAATGATTCAAAAAGTCGCCTGTCTGTATCACTTAGGCTCGATTCGCGCTTGTTGGGAAGTAAAGCTTGTTTTATTTGAAGTGTCAGTTTGGAAGTAATAAATTGTACCAATACAGTAAATAAATTACCGTTTTTCATACCTTAGCTAGTCTCCTGATTTTGCATCCTTTTTCTCAGAAACCACTTCGATAGCCTGGGATTCTGGAGAAGAAATACCGGTTTGGGAATTTTCATCTGCTTGAGCATTAGTTTTACTTCTAGATTTTGAGGGTTCTTTGATCTTACGAGATTTGATTTCTCGATTAATTTCGGAAAGAAATGCAATATTATCTTTTCGTTGCTTATCGCTTTTGTACCAGGCAGCGCACGTTATCGTTCCCATGATTATCAATACAATATTCATAACATCAACACCGTCAAAAAAGATAAACACGATCCCGGTAGAAATTGCAAATGCCCCTAAGAAAGCTGTTAATAGCCATAATTTCGAACCAGATCCAGATTCATTGAGCCGATTATTCCATGCTTCAAGTTTGTCACGGGTAGAAATCAATTCTTCATCAGTCCATTTTTTCATGCTCATATTTAAGAATCTCCATTTATTGAGTATTTATTACATTTTTTGAAGTATAAATTGATAACAGGGAAAAAACTAACAAGATTTATTGACTAGCGCAATAAAAAAGGCACCTTGCCGGTGCCTTTTTTACGAAATCAACCTGGTTTAGAAATTGTGGCGCATACCTACGCTATAGGTATTGCTATCTCTGAACACATTTGCTCTGTCATCAACCATGCCGCGTTGATAACCGCCGAAGAGACTTGAACGCTTGCTGAGGTTGTGTATCAAACCAACCGTAAAAGTGCTTACTTCACGCTTAGCTTGCAGAGCTGTTGCATTAGCATCTGACATACCACCTTGAGCAATAATACTGGTGTTACCCCAGTCATATTGAGCGCCCGCAAACCAGAGATGGCCATCACCACCTAGATTCATAGCAGAATTACATTGTCCACGCGAATCTGGATTGCCTGTTCCTGGGTTACCCAATGCAGCAGCATTGGAACAGGTTGCTGCACCTACTGCATTGCTGACTCTTTCATATTGGCCGCTGAGTTTAAAGTTTTGGAAACCCCACATTAAACCACCGCGCCAGACGTGTTCATTGTTGTTTAAACCTAAATTAGTTCTTTGGCGGGTACTGATGTTATCGCGGGAATATCCACCAAATGCACCTAAATTATGTCCTGCTACTTGTGCTTCGTATTTACCTGCGACTTGGAAATCCCATTCACCATCTTCACCACCGGAATTTGACTGGCTTCCTTGGAAACTACTTGATGGAGAAATTAAATTTGCGGGATCGAGTCTGTTAGAATCTCCAGGCATCAATATACCGGCAAAACTAAAGCCTTCAACTTTTGGTGAATCATAGCGTACAGCACTATTTACGAAACTTTGAGCACCTGAACCTAGACCATTGGCTGAAGCAGTCATGGTACCACCGCTACCTGAAGCTTGCAGAGTCGTGTATGCAAATGGATCAATTGTCATACCACCTGCAAAATCTTTAAATGGAGATTGAATGCGGCCAAATTTCAGTTCACCCCAGTTGTCGTTAGCTAATCCAACCCAACGCTCACGAGCAACGCCTAAAGCACCGCTACCAGTATTGAAACCGTATTCAACACGAGCTTTAGCTTTTAACCCACCACCCAATTGTTCGGTAATATGAGCACCAAATCTTGAGCGCCCTGTGTCATCACCGATAAGAGCTTGACTGCTTTGACCATCTTTGTTAACAGTAGCATATTCAGCCTGCACACTACCAAAAATTGTGACATTGGTTCCTTGTGCTGACGCAACCATTGGTACTGCGAGAGTACTAGCTACTGCCAGCGATATAAGTTTCTTCTTCATGCGGAAGTTCTCCTTTAAAATTAAAGTGACTGGGGTTGTCTATGCTGCCGTGCTACACTCTGATGGAATGCACCCCTGTTATTCGGACCCTCAATATAAGAGAGTTTGATTAGATTTTGCCTAACACCGGATTAGACTGCAACAAAAACAGATGTTTTTTTAAATAAAATAACAACTATGTTGTAAATAAGCAACAACTTGGCTTTTGAAAACTGCAAACCTCTTAATATTAGGTTTAAGAAATTTTTAGAAATATAAAATAAAGTTTGTTCAAATGAGGATGAATTGACTTGATATCGAGAAATAATATTACTACTTATTTTGTCATTTGAATTGAAAAAGCTTTGTGTAATAGTATTGCTGAAAGATATGTAAAGCGATATTTAATTTATTGTACGGCGTTAGAAAAACTCTAATTTCAAAGAAAAGCAGAAAGAAGTCTTAAATTGAATTGACTTGGCAATAAGTTATAATAGCATTTAATTCCATGAAGTTACTTACTTATAATCAATAAAGCAAATTACGCGTTTTGTCATATAAGTAAGCACTTTTATCTTATTTAGATTTTTCGCACACTAATTATTTATTATCAATACTCTTTTCAGGTGAGCTTTTTTCTTCATTATTGTTATCGAAGGTAGGCTCAGAATCTCGTGGTGCGTAAGCAGATGGAGGCGGTTTATCCATTGGGTAGCCATCTAAGCTTTTCTTTCCTTCGCAACCAGTTAAAACTAAAGACATTGTAAGTGCTACGGACAAAAGTGAAAATTTAATCATTTAACCTCCCATTCTTATTTACAAGTGTGTCATAGCATAATCGAAGTGCCTTGATTATACAAATTTGAGTTAAATAATTAAAAAAACAACTCCATTTGTGAAAATGATAAGAGAACTAACGGTAAGTGTTGGTATTTAAATAAGCTTTTAAGCAACAACCATCAATTAAAATTAAAAGACGGTTGTTGCAGACAGCTTTATATTTCGCTACCTATTTAGGTGCACTTTCACGATCATCCATGAAGCTAGGTGGATATTGACCGGGTTTAGGTTCACCGCAGCCAATCAAAAAAGTTGCTAAAAGGGTAGCAATCAATATAGAGTATTTCATAACATTTATCTCCTATATCGTTAAAAATTATAAAAATTTTGACGAAAAATAAATTATGCAAAAAAACTCTTTGGCCATTCACATATAAGAAAGACCATCTTCTTAATACCAGAATAAAGTATTGCTGTCCAGAAGAATTCGGAAAAATTAAAGTTGCAATTAAAGCAATAACTTGAGATTAGTTGTCGAGATAACCATTAACATACCATTGATAAAGGATTTTTTCCGCTGAACTACCAAGATTGGTAGAGGGTGCGATTTTTCGTTTATCAGCGAGTTGAATAAGCGCTTTGTATGTTTCAGTACTCACTGCATAAATCTCACCATTAATAAAAAACTTATTCTTACCACTGAGTATTCTGCTTTTTAAATTAAGTTGTACACCGTTTTTCTTAATCTTTTGGTGAAATATTCGAGGTGCCAAGAGCTTGATGGGTTTCTCAAAGAAAACGTGCGACTTAGGTTCGGAAAGATAAATACCGAGAAAATTTTCGATGTCATAACGATTCCATTTGATTTTTTTCAGGATCGAATTTACTTGCAATTGCATAGCTGTGCTGATTTTTGATGGATGTGCTTGCAGCTGAAGATCAGGGTCCGAATACCAGCCTTTAGTAACTAGACTATCTTCTAGGTAAACGAGAAACTGCACAATTAATTCTTGGTGGCTAGGCGCGCGAAAGCCGATCGAATATGTCATGCATTCACTTAGCGCAGTGCCATGATGCGCATAGTTGGGTGGCAGATAGAGCATATCGCCTGTTTGAAGCTCCCATTCGTACTCTGGTAGAAAATTTTTTAATATTTTAAGAGGAGTATCAGGCATAAGTTGATGGTCTTGTTGCGCGGAAATTTGCCAAAGTTTGCTTCCGATTCCTTGTAATAAAAACACATCATAGGAATCGACGTGCGGCCCAATTCCACCATCTTTAGGTGCGTAACTAATCATCAGATCGTCAAGGCGAGTTTGCGGAATAAAATTGAATTCTGATAACAAGTCATAAGCTGATGGCAGGAAATAATTGATGTCTTGTACAAGAAGCGTCCAATGTTTCTTAGGCAGCTTTGCCAGGTCATTGCTATTGAATGGACCATGCATAAGATGCCATTTACCATTTTTCTGAATAACAAGACGAGATTGAGCGTCCTCATTACATGCAAGCTTCATCAGTTCAGCGCATGTTAATAAGCCATTGAAACCGGGGAACGCATTTCTAATTAATAATGGTTGCTTTTGCCAATAGTTGTGTAAGAAATCTTTGGCGGTCATTCCTCCTAGTGCGACAGTATTAATTTTATTAATGTTTAACTCCCCATAATTCTTCAAGACGTTTGTCACGTCCACAGCTTTTCCGATAATACATATATCGGAGCGGATTTTTGATGTAATAATCCTGATGATATTCTTCGGCCGGATAAAATTCGGATTCAGGTAAAATTTCCGCCACAATAGGATAAGTAAATCGACCCGATGCTTCCAGCGTCTTTTTTGAAGTCTCTGCCAATTTTTTCTGGTCTGAATTGCGATAAAAAATAGCACTTCGGTATTGGGAACCGATATCGCAAAACTGTTGATTTGGTGTGAGTGGATCAATTGTTAACCAATAAGCTTCGGTCAAATCGGAAAAATTGGCTTTTGTTGAATCAAAATAAACTTTTACCGCTTCAATATGGCCTGTTGCTCCGGTAGTAACTTGTTCATATGTTGGATTTGCTACTGTACCTCCAATATAACCGGATATGGTTGATACCACTCCTGGTATTTTGTCGAAATCTGATTCAGTACACCAGAAGCAACCACCGGCAAAAATTGCATAATCTGTATTCTCATTTGTTATTTGTGCAACTTTGTTTTCTGATTTATCCTTCACAGAGCTAATTGGCTGACAAGCACTCAATAGTATTATTATGGTTAATAATAAGATACTTTGAGGTTGCCAGCGGAATTGAATGTTCATTGATTATCCCCTGAGTTCCGGTAGCTGATCTGTTTTTAAAACAAATTTTAGTGCTAAGCCATTATTACACCAGCGTTCACCTCGTGGTGGTGGCCCGTCATTAAAAACATGCCCTTGATGCCCGCCGCACCGTGCACAGTGATATTCCGTGCGCAGAAAAATCAGTTTAAAATCTCGTTTTGTGCCGATATGCCCCGGAATTGGTTGAGTAAAACTAGGCCATCCAGTTCCACTTTCATACTTATGTTGACTTTCGAATAGTGGCAAATAGCAAGCAGCACAGATAAAAGTTCCTTCTCGTTGTTCATGATTTAATTCGCTACTGCCTGGCTTTTCGGTGCGTTCTTCAAATAGAATTTGATAAGCTTCTGGCGATATTACTCCGCGCCATTCTTCATGAGGCCTGTTGATCGGCTCAACTGCATTACGTTTTTCGTGACCACTCTCATTGGACTGCGCCCATAACAATGCTGGAAAAAAAGGCAATGCAATGATTGCAATAATTTTTTCGAAAAAAATACGCCGTTTCATAGAAAATTCCTTGCTAAATTAATGAAGAGTTATAGCCTTATTGCATAAAGCAAGCGGTAAAAACGAGTTTACTCGGAATTTGCGATGAATATTCAGAATTAACACTAGGTTGATAAACTCCGTCATGCAGATTTCTCTACAAATCCTGTATCATGGCAATTTTAGAAATATAGCTTGGTCTACATGAAAATTACTTTTCTGGAATTTGAACAAAATATTGCAGAATTTGAATCGAAAATAGATGAATTGCGCTTTGCTCAAGGCGATTCTGCATTAGATATTTCAGCTGAAATTGCACGCTTACAGGCTAAAAGTCAATCGCTCACAAAGAATGTTTACGCAAAATTGACTCCTTGGCAAATTTCGCAAGTTGCTCGTCATCCGCAACGTCCCTATACATTGGATTATATAGAGCGCCTATTTACCGATTTTGAAGAATTACATGGTGACCGGAGTTTTGCTGATGATCATGCAATTGTTGGCGGGTTAGCACGCTTCAATGGCCAAACAGTAATGGTGATTGGTCACCAAAAAGGGCGAGACACACGCGAAAAAATTTATCGTAATTTTGGTATGCCTAAGCCGGAAGGTTATCGTAAAGCTTTGCGCTTAATGCGTTTGGCTGAAAAATTTTCTATTCCACTCATTACTTTTATTGATACGCCAGGCGCATACCCAGGTATTGATGCAGAGGAACGAGGACAATCCGAAGCCATTGGCAAGAATCTCTATGTTTTAGCGGAGTTAAGAGTTCCGATCGTTTGCATTATTATTGGAGAAGGTGGATCAGGGGGGGCTTTGGCAGTCGCTGTCGGAGATGTGGTGCATATGTTGCAATATGCCACTTATTCTGTAATTTCCCCTGAAGGTTGCGCATCGATTCTATGGAAAAGTGCCGATAAGGCGCCAGAAGCTGCTGAAATTATGGGTATTACTGCTGACCGTCTAAAAGCGATGAACTTGATAGATAGTATTATTAGTGAGCCTATAGGTGGAGCCCATCGTGATTATAGTGCAGTTATGCAATCGGTAAGAACTGTGCTAAAAGAATCCCTTCGCAAGCTTCAAGAACATTCTATTGATGTACTTCTGGAAAAACGCCTTGAGCGGCTGATGACACATGGCTCATATAAGGAAGTCAAAGTCGAATAGCTTAGTGTGCGATATTGAAAAAGTATTACTTGCATACATTACAAAAGGTAATCACTTAATAATTGCTCTAAGTGGCGGCATAGATTCGGTTGTACTGCTGCACATACTGGCTAATTTAGCTAAGAAAGTCCCATTTCAATTGTCTGCTGTTCATGTAAATCATGGTATTAGTCGCAATGCTCATTTATGGAGCAGGTTTTGCTGTGATCTTTGTTACGTATTGGGCATTCCTATACATGTGGCGTATATACAAGTCAAAAAAGAATCTGGCAAAAGTCTTGAAGCGATTGCGCGTGATGGGCGTTACCGCATTTATAGCTGTTTACACGCAGACTATGTCGTATTAGCACAGCATTCGGATGATCAAGCTGAGACGCTATTATTGCAATTACTTCGTGGAGCCGGAATTAGAGGACTCAGTGCAATGCCAGTTATACGAAAACAAACTTTCGTTCATGCGCCGAGAATACTGCGGCCATTACTGGAAGTTTCCCGTAGTACAATTGAGTACTATGCGCGGCAGAATGACTTAAAATGGGTGAGCGACGAGAGTAATGACAGTATTAGTTTCGATAGAAATTTTTTACGTCATGAGATTCTGCCGTTAATTAAAAATCGCTATCCCAATTATGTCCAAACACTTTCCCGTAGCAGCCGTCATCTGGCGGAGGCATCGCTACTGTTGGATGAATTAGCTGAAATGGATAGTATCAGCTGTCTGCTTTTCGGTGAATTGCAAATTGAAAGTTTACGTAAGCTTAGCTTTGCACGGGCAAAGAATTTGTTTCGTTATGTTTTGACACGGCAAGGTGCCGATTTACCTAGTGCAGTGAAACTAGAAGAAATGTTGAAACAGCTTTTGTCATTGTCATCGGACAATCAATTTCACATTAGCTTTGGTAAAACTGAAATTCGTTCCTTTAGAGGTGCTGTCAATATCTTGCCTCGGAGAAATTTTTTGGAATGTTCAGGACAGTGTCGGTACGTTTGGCGTGAGGGGGCATTTTCAACACTGCGTTACTTAAATGGCACGATCTGTTTTAAGCAAGTAGAGAGTCAAGGTATAAATCAACAAAAATTAATGAATCAAATAATTACTGTGCGTTCACGCCAAGGCGGAGAACGTTTTATGCCTGACTGCAATCGTCCACGAAGGAGTTTAAAAAAATTTTTACAAGAAGCTTCAATACCATCCTGGGAGCGTGATGTAATGCCATTATTATTTTGTGGTGAGAAATTGGTTTGGGTGCCTGGAATCGGCATTGATTGTGAATTTAAAGTAAAATCAGGCGAATTGGGTGTGCTGCCAATGTGGAGTCCTGCTTGCCAGTAGTGTGACGAATTACTAAAAGCTATAGAAATTATGAAGATTTTTAATAGAGTCAGAGTCATAAACAATTTATTCTCTGAGGAAATTCAATGATTTTGGTTACAGGCGGTGCAGGGTTTATCGGAAGCAATTTCATTTTAGACTGGTTAGCGCAATCTGATGAAAAAATTATAAACCTCGATAAATTAACCTATGCCGGTAACTTACAGAATTTGTCTTCATTAACTGATGATCGGAGATATATTTTTGTGCAAGGAGATATTGGGGATATTAATTTAGTTGAGAAATTATTAATTGAATACCAGCCTCGAGCAATTATAAATCTAGCTGCTGAAAGTCATGTTGATCGGTCAATTCACGGTCCAGAGGATTTTATTCAAACTAATATCTTAGCAACTTTTCGTTTATTAGAAACAGTACGTAATTATTGGCATGATCTGCAAGATGCAGCAAAACGGAGGTTTCGTTTTCTTCATGTGTCAACTGATGAAGTTTATGGCTCTCTGGTTCAAAACGAACCTGCATTTACTGAAGAACATCGCTATGCGCCCAATAGTCCATATTCGGCCAGTAAAGCTGCAAGTGATCACCTGGTACGCGCTTATTTCCATACTTATGGTTTGCCTGTATTAACTACGAATTGTTCGAATAATTATGGTCCTTTCCAATTTCCGGAAAAGTTGATTCCTTTGATGATTGCTAATGCTTTGGCAGGCAAATCTTTGCCCATATACGGCGATGGTTTGCAGATTCGGGATTGGTTGTATGTAGCTGATCATTGTAGTGCGCTTCGCCGTGTATTAGAAGCAGGTGCCTTAGGTGAAACTTATAATGTAGGTGGTTGGAATGAGAAAACAAATATGGAGATTGTGCACACAATCTGTAATTTACTGAAAGAACTCAATCCGGATTCTAATTTTCACGATTTGATCACTTATGTCAAAGATCGACCCGGGCATGATCGCCGTTACGCAATTAACGCGATGAAAATTGAACGTGAGTTAAATTGGAAACCAATGGAAACGTTTGAAACAGGTATTCGTAAAACCATTCATTGGTATTTAAATAATCAACAATGGATAGCTGATGTTCAAACGGGCGCTTACCGCGAATGGATGGATAAAAACTACGCAGGGCTATAGCGATGAAAATTTTATTATTCGGTAAAAATGGTCAAGTCGGATGGGAATTGCAACGAAGTTTAGCGCCGCTTGGTGAATTGATCGCTGTGAGTTCGGCGAATAGTGAATTATGCGGTGATCTTACAAATCTGATGGGGATAAAGCAAACGATACGGAAAATTGCACCTGATATTATAGTTAATGCAGCAGCGTATACGTCTGTAGATAATGCGGAAAGTGAACCAGAGCTAGCCCATATTCTGAATGCACAAGCTCCTTGTGTGCTCGCACAAGAAGCACTGCAACTAAATGCCTGTCTGATACATTATTCAACGGATTATGTGTTTAACGGTAATGGTAGTCATCCCTATCTTGAGACGGATGCTACGGATCCTCTAAATGTTTATGGGAAGACTAAACTGGAAGGTGAGAATAATATAGTTGTATCGGGCTGTTCATATTTAATCTTTCGTACCAGTTGGGTATACGCTGTTCATGGAAATAATTTCATTAAATCCATACTTCGCTTGGCACAACAGCGTGAGAAGTTAACGGTAGTTAACGATCAAGTGGGTTCGCCTACGGGTGCGGAATTAATCGCTGACACTACTGCTGAAATTTTACATTCTTTAAAATATCAATCTGACGTTTCAGGTGTGTACCATTTGGCGGCCAAAGGACATATCTCTCGTTACGAGTTTGCCAAATTTATCCTGGAACATGCATGGCGACGTACAGATTTTTCATTAAAGCTTCTCCCCAATGCCTTGTTACCGATCGCTAGCGATGATTTTCCTTTGCCTGCAAAACGCCCATTTAATTCGCGCTTAAATACGTGTAAGCTAGAAAATCAATTTGATTTGAGTTTACCCATCTGGCAAACAGGCGTATCTCGTACAATAATTGAGTTGTTAAGCAGAGAGTTATAGCGATTTAGTCATTTAAATTTTTTCTGCTTAATTGTTTCTGAAATGCATGTGAGTATTTGATAGTAATTAATGGTGCTGTACTATGCAATGATCCAATCGGACACAGATATTAGAGAATAGCCACTTATTATTGGTCGAACTGGTGATGAAAAATGCTAACAGCTAACAGCCAAAGCGCTTTTCATCAAATGGGTCATATTGGGAATAGATTTTCAACAGCAGCGCGACACTATAAATTGTGCTGGCGATAGGTAGTCCAATTGAAGTGGCACTCTTGAATTGGACAACCTGAGAGAAAGTTAAGCTTCGTCATGTGATGTTATCAAGCTCAGGCGGCTTGTTGACGCGGCAGTTTCAGATAATAAACTTCATCAGGTGTCTGGTTGCTGAGTCCCTGATGAAAGCGTTCTTGATTGTACCAGTCAAACCAGTAAGCTAAACTGCTTCACTTCCCTTAAGTTGTTGAATGCCTGGATATAGAGATGTTCATGCTTGACAGTGCGCCATAGTCGTTCGATAAAGATGTTGTCATAGTAGCAACCTTTACCGCCCATGCTGATTTGGATTTGATGTCGCTGCAACACTTCAATAAATGCAGTGCTGGTAAATTGAGCGCCTTGGTCGGTATTCATGATTTCCGGGCAACCGTACATTTGAATTGCCGCATTCGGTGCTTGAACACAGAAACCCACATCCATGGTGCTGGATGGACGCCAGCTCAGCACCTTACGGGAATGCCAATCGATGGATGGCCACGAGATAGCCGAACTCTTTCTCCATCGGCAGTAGAGTAAGAAGCAGGGCGTAGTCGAACTATCTCCCTGCTTCTCCTCACCGAA
>CADEDJ010000018.1 GCA_902826055.1 uncultured Nitrosomonas sp.
GAAGCGGCTTTGCTGACAGTGATGCTGGCTTACAATTTGATGAGCTTATTTCGTCAGGCAATATTGAGAAGCGATGCAGTCTCAGACAAAGCCGATGTGCAGCACACTCTCAAGACCCTGCGCTATAAGCTCTTTGCCAAGGCTGGATACATTACTCGTGAGGGCCGAAAAAAAATCATTAACTTGGCCGTTGCAATGCAACAACGTGAGTGGATTGATGGCCTTTGGAATAAATCTAAAACTTTCGATCTTCCCGTTAAATTCACCCCCATCTTCTCGCCTTGAAATTCCTAATGGAAAATCTGGGTTGAATTCATTGTAATTCTAATGATGAAATTGTTCCTCCTTGTAGAAGGTTTGAGGATAGCAATGATGTATCAGAGTGTTAATGTGAAAGAGTTGGCGGCTTGCACTTCAAAATGGCCATTAGCCATTTCTTCAGATCTTAGCGAAAATTTCTGAATAAAAAAGAATGCACGGAGTAAATCACGATCTCAGTTTTGCACTGCTGTTCTCCGAATTTGCAGTAGAAACTTTTTCAGGATCGGCTACTTAAAACCACTGTCTCTTGAAAATCCATTTGTAGAATTTAATACGCTAGGGTTTTTTGGAAAATGCTGTTTAGCATATGCAAAAAGGCTAAAGCGATTTTTAATTCCTAATTTACTAAAAATAGAAGTTAGATGATTTCGCAAAGTGTGTTCACTCATACACAATTTAGCTGCTATTTGTTTATTTTGTTCTCCACCCACCCCATCGGAGAATGCTTTAAGGACTATACATTCTTTGCGAGTAAGAGTCGTAATTTTATCGGCATCAGTGTCTAGTGATGTTTTTCCTCGCATACGAGAGCTTTGGAGAAATATGCGGCCAGTAGTTACACGATCAAGCCATAACTCATCATTATAAATTTTCTCAATAGCTCTCAAAAGGGTTTGCATCGATTCTTTTTTATGCACAATTCCTCTGGCTCCATTAAGTACGGCTCGCTCAATTACTTCCTTATCATGTGTTTCGGTAAAAATTACGATGCGTGCATTGCCGGTATTGGTAAAATCGGGAATAAAATTTACACAATCAGTACCATTCAATAGAATATTAAGAATAATTACATCCGGTTGTTTTTCAGTAATAATTTGCTTAGCATCAGAGATATTCATTGCACTGCCAATAACTTCCATTCGTGGTTTTTCGCTATTAATTAATTTTTCCAGTCCCCAAAGCACGATTTGTTGGTCATCAACTAATAAAATCTTGATTGATTTTGTAGTATGACTTATAAAATCCATCGCTTGATCAATACCGTAATATTGGCAAAAGCTAGATTCAAAATTTCTTTGAGGTTCATTACTATTACATTTATTGATATTGTCGTATCCTAAATTATGAGCTAAATTTATAGTACGCTGAACAATCAAATCAGTAGCATAAGCTGTAAAATAAAGAGAAAAATTAGCGTGTTCCGCTTGTAAATTTAACTGGCATGCTAAATGAATACCATTACAATTATTGAGTTCTATGTCAGTTAAAATAATAGCAGGCCTGTCTTCTCTTATCCTCATAAGAGCGTCTTTACCTGAAGTGCAGACACCAATAACATCATAGTCCCAATCTTCAAGCATATTTCTTAGTGTCTTACCAGAAATATACTTTTCTACAACAATCAGAACTCTCGTGTCTCCCATTACTTTGTGTGAAATTCTCGAAATTATTCGTTCTGCTTTGTTGGTCATTTAGCTTACCTCTATCAACATTATTGTTAATCCTGCACACAATTAAAGCTTATAGAAAAATCTTTAATCTAAAATTCATATACTAAGTTTACTTTTGAACTATCTAAAAGCGATTCCCAATCTTTAGCCAAAATGTTATCTCATATGAAAACAACAATATATTTAAACATTGGGATATTATATTTATAAATCAGTAAATTCTATTTACTAGGAAAGCGTTGATTAAATCATTAAGCAAAGTGCAAGACTGGATCAAACCCAGGAAGCGAGGCCTATCATAGAAATAGGCAAGTTCCTAATATTAACCAATACAGCAATTAGTTTGCACAGACCATTAGTCAGCGTTTCTCTAGCATTTTTTATTGTAGTAAACCATCCAGACATTACTTTTAGTTTCTGTTCAACTTAGCTAGTTATTATTTTCGGATTTTATCTCCCAAACTTAAGTTCTTTTTGTAAATGATGTAACAATATGAAAGAGGTACAATCTTTTTTAGAGTTTGTTGATATTTCTGTAGAAAGCCTATTAGACGACAATTATCTTGACCCATTGGTGAAAGTATCAGTATGAGTTTTTCCGTATATAGAGCCTACTCAGAAATTCAGCGATCAGTTATTCGCAGTCAAGTAAAAATTCCGGTTCGAGATGAATTGACAGTCATGCGTAAACCCAATCTTTCTGGGCATGCTCTTTTTTGTCACCCAAGATTCTATTTTGACTGCAAGATTCAGAAGTGGCCTCACTTGAATGGACAATTTTTCCAAAATCATAAGTGGAAATCTTGCATTAATGCCTACGCTGTTTTTTTCATCGCAGGCAGGTTATTGAAATAGAACTCATTGGGCGTTTTGTCGTCAAGCGCGGTGTGAGGTCTATCTTGGTTGTAGAATATAAAATATTTTTCTAAACCTCGCCTTGCATCACATACGCTGTCGTAGGCGTGCAGATATACCTCTTCGTATTTGGCGCCTTTCCAAAGCCGTTCGACAAACACATTGTCACGCCAGCTATCCTTGCCATCCATGCTGATCTGGATGCCGTTATCCTTCAGCAGCCCGGTAAATCCCAAGCCGGTGAATTGGCAACCTTGGTCAGTAGTATGCTGCTGAGCGTGCCACATCCAGCAGCCGACATTGCTTCACCAGCGACAGTGCGTGAGTTCGGTTTATCATCGCTTTGCGCTCAGCAATCCCGCCTTGATGAGCGCGCCTTCTAAAAAATCATTCCCAGCGTGAGCTGCCCAATCTTGGCGTGAAGTATCTTGAGATCAGGCGCGGTGGCCTTTACTTTTGAATTACTTCCGAATACTTCGATTGCAGATTTCTGTAACTGCTGCTTCATTGCGAAATCTGATTCGGATGCACATCAAATTGTTCAGCTGACTCAGCCAGTGTCTTGTCACTCTTGATCGCAGCTATTACCGCCTTGGCCTTGAATCCCGCTGCGTGGTTCCTTCTCGTCCTTCTCATACTCTCACTCCTTTTTCGCCGTGAACTTCACGGATTTAGTTTGAGCAAGATTACCACTTATCCGCCTGTCCGAATTTGTGAGACCACTTCTAATGCGCTTGTTCCCAGTTAATCCCACAACCCATTTCTACCAGTAGCGGCACGTCAAGTTGCAAAACACTTCCCATATATACAGGCAAAGCTTTTTGCACCAAAGAGATTTCTTCATCGGGTGCTTCGATAACCAACTCATCATGTACTTGCATAATGAGCTTGCTGTGTAGTTTTTCATTTTTTAACCAATTACTTACAGCGATCATTGCTAATTTGATGATATCTGCTGCAGTTCCTTGCATCGGTGCATTAATAGCAGCTCGTTCTGCAGCTTGTCGGCGACTTCCATTGGCACTATTGATCTCCGGGAGCCATAACCTGCGTCCCAACACAGTTTCGACATAACCCTGTTGTTTGGCTTTTTCCCGGGTTTGTCGCATATACTTTTCAACACCAGGATAACGCGCAAAATACCGTTCCATGTAAGCACGAGCAGCACTTCGTTCAATATTCAATTGTGTAGCCAAGCCAAATTCCGACATACCATAAATCAGGCCAAAGTTTATTACCTTCGCATACCGGCGTTGTTCATGATCAACCAAGTCCAATGGCACTCCAAATACTTCCGCTGCCGTTGCTCGATGAATATCCTCACCCTTTGCAAATGCTTTAAGGAGTCCCTCATCTTGGGAAATATGCGCCATAATGCGCAATTCAATCTGTGAATAATCGGCTGATATAATTTGATGGCCTGGTGCTGCAACAAAAGCTTCTCTAATTTTCCGGCCTTCTTCCGTACGTACCGGAATATTCTGCAAATTGGGATCCGAGCTGGCCAGCCGTCCAGTCACTGCTACTGCTTGCGCATAATTAGTATGCACTCGACCAGTATGCGGATTTATCATTTGCGGTAATTTATCCGTGTAGGTCGACTTTAATTTTGCCAAGCTGCGATATTCAAGCAGCAATTTAGGCAAAGGATAATCCAATGCAAGCTGCTGCAATACGTCTTCATCGGTAGAAGGCACACCCGAAGGTGTTTTTTTGATGACCGGCAATTTAAGTTGGTGAAACAGAATTTCCTGAATCTGCTTAGGTGAGTTTAAATTGAACGACCGATCTGCGATTACATGCGCTTGCTGTTCCAATACATGTAATTTCTCTCCCAATTCATGACCTTGCTGCTGCAGCAACTTATCATCCAGCAGTACGCCATTACGCTCCATTTCAAACAACACTTCCAGGGTAGGCATTTCGATCCTTTGGTAGATGTAATTCAGCCGTGAATCACTTTGAATACTAGGGTATAGTGCTTGATGTATTTGTAATGCAATATCTGCATCTTCGCCAGCATACTGTGTTGCAACATCAATTGCCACTTCGTCAAAACCAATGCGATTCACCCCTTTTCCGGTGACATCATCATAACTAATTGTTTTGATATCTAAATGGCGAAGCGCCAAGCTATCTAGATTATGCAAACGATGGGATTCGAGTACGTAGGACTGTAACATAGTGTCATGCGTAATACCGTTTAAACTAATACCGTAATTGGCAAATACATGCTTATCGTACTTTAAATTCTGCCCCAACTTAGTTTTATGCGGATTTTCCAACCATGGCCGCAACTTATCTAATACCTGTACCAGTGGCAATTGCTGGACTACACCAGCATAACGATGCTCCAACGGAATATACGCTGCATGAAGATTTTCAATACAAAATGAAATTCCGACCAATTTTGCTTGTAAAGGATTCAGGCTGGTTGTTTCGCTATCAATGGAAACTATTTGCGCACTATCCAGGCGAACCAACCAATCACTTAATTCACTTTCCGTCAAAATTGTCTGATAAATTCTGGAATGTTCAAGTGTAGCACCGATGTTTTCACTCGTAGCAGCTATTACTTGCGTATCATTTTCTGAAGTGACTGATGCGCATTGGTGGTTAGCCATTTGTTGCCGTAATTCGCGCAATGATGCCTTCATATCCAATCGTTCATAAAGCTGTACCAATTGCGAAATATCCTGAGGTTGCGGCGTAAGATCAGTAATGCCAATTGGCAAATCCAAATCACATTTAATGGTAATGAGTTGACGCGTGGTATCGAACCAACCCAAGGCTTTGCGCAAATTATCACCAACAACACCCTTAATTTCGTCAGCATGCGCGATGATATTGGCCAATGAACCATAGTGTGCTAACCATTTTGCGGCAGTTTTTGGTCCCACTTTTTCAACACCTGGAATATTATCGGACGCATCGCCTACCAGCATTAAATAGTCCAGCATACGGGTTGGCGGCACGCCAAATTTAGCCAATACATTCGCTTCATCGAGCATTTCATTGTTCATGGTATTTACTAATGTAATTTGGGAATTCACCAGTTGCGCGATATCTTTATCGCCGGTTGAGATAATACAACGCATATTGGCATCCACTGCCCGCTTGGCCAGTGTACCAATCACATCATCGGCCTCGACACCATCGATAATAAGCATTGGCCATCCCATTGCACGAATGCAGGCATATAAAGGTTCAATCTGAACTGCCAGGTCATGCGGCATTTTTGGCCGATGCGCTTTATATTCAGGATATATTTCATCGCGGAAAGTTTTACCTTTTGCATCAAACACACACGCGCTATAATCGGCGTGATAATCTTTGTGCAATCGCCGTAACATACTCAGTACCCCGTGAATAGCACCTGTTGGTTCATTGTTACGACTACGTAAATCGGGCAGTGCATGAAAAGCACGATATAAATAAGACGAGCCATCTACCAACAACAACGTTTCCATAAATAAATTTCCTATGAGCCAGCACGATAAACCACCTACTCACTTATCTGTCAGTAAACCTTGGTCAGCAAAAGAGTCATGGCGCTTATTTGGAATTATGGCAGAATTTGTCGAGGGAACGGAACGTCTTGATGCCATTCAACCTGCTGTTAGTATTTTTGGTAGTGCACGGACTCATCCGGATAGTCCACATTATCAATTAGCGGAACAAATTGCCAAACAGCTTTCTGATGCCGGATTTGCCGTTATTTCCGGTGGTGGCCCAGGCATTATGGAAGCCGCCAATAAAGGTGCTTATTTTGGCAAATCTCCCAGTATCGGCTTGAATATCCAGCTCCCTCATGAACAACATCGCAATACATATCAGGATATTAGCCAAACATTCAGACATTTCTTTGCTCGTAAATATATGTTTGTTAAATTTGCTACAGCTTATGTCGTCTTGCCAGGAGGGTTCGGGACTCTAGACGAACTAATGGAAGCATTGACATTAGTGCAAACCGGAAAAACTCGCAAGATGCCGATCATTCTCGTTTATTCTGATTTTTGGCATGGTTTATTGGAATGGTTCAAGCATGCATTAATTTCCGAAGGTTTTATTTCAAGCGAAGACATGAATTTAATTCAAGTCATTAATGAACCTAAACAAGTAGTCGATGCAATCTTTCAATACTATGAGACTAGTGGATTCGAACTTACCGCTGCTGAGCGAGAAGTTCAGCTTAATCTCTAACTGTTATTAACGATTTTATGTAGAATACAAAATAATCCTGACTTACCGGGAATCATTATGTACCGACTCATTATTATCATGTTGCTCAGCGTTGTAATTCCTGTAATGGCACAATCCGAGCAACCCAAGCAATCGAAAAAGTCTTCGCAACCTGACAATTTAATCCCGTTGCCAGAGATACCCGAGTTACCTCCTGAGCATCCAGATCAGCCGCCACACCCGCCCGATATTCAAATGGATCCTGAGTTGGAAACGCAAGTTACCATTATTAAACGAGGGGAAGATACCATTGAAGAGCACCGCGTCAACGGTGAGCTTCTGATGATCAAGGTAATTCCTCGCATTGGTCCACCATATTATCTGAAGAAAAATACCAGTCGGGAATATCACACGCATCCCGAAGCCGGTATAGATGTTAGCCCACCGATGTGGCAATTATTAAGATTTTAATTTTTATGAAAAATGAAAACATAATTTTTTTGATTAAATTTCTGCATCTTCATATTCTTGATTTTTCGTTCTGTTAACTCATGTCTGTTTTCACACCTGTTAGTAACAGCCAACTCGCAGTATGGTTAGAAAATTACGCACTTGGTCAATTGATCAATCTACAAGGTATTTCCTCCGGTATCGAGAATACCAATTACTTTGTTACGACCACCCATGGTAAATTTGTGTTGACGCTATTTGAGAAACTGACCAGTCATGAATTGCCTTATTATCTGAATCTCATGGCGCACTTGTCTCTGCATGATATCCCCTGCCCTTCACCGATTCCCAGAAATGATCAAAAACTGTTCGGCACACTAAATAATAAACCAGCTACCCTAGTTACTTGTTTGCCCGGACAATCTATTACACATCCGACCGTACAACAATGCGCAGAAGTAGGTATGATGCTAGCAAAAATGCACCTAGCAGGCAGCTCGTATTGGAATAGAATGGACAATCCGCGCGGATTGAAATGGTGGCAGGAAAAAGCCTTGGAGATCACCCCTTTTTTGTTAGCCGATGAAAGAGCGTTGCTTAACGCCGAACTAAATTTCCAGGCATTGCAACAATCTTCTGAACTGCCTAACGGAGTTATTCATGCCGATTTATTTCGAGACAATATTTTGTTTATAGAAAATAAAATTGGCGGAATCATCGATTTTTATTTTGCTTGTAATGATGTCTTTTTATACGATTTAGCAATTACGGTGAATGATTGGTGCATGATGGAAGAAAAAATATTAAATCAGGCATGCACACGCGCTTTGATTCAGTCTTATCATAGCCTTCGACCACTTTCATCACAAGAACATGACGCGTGGCCTGCTATGTTGCGAGCAGGTGCTTTACGCTTCTGGATTTCCCGTTTATATGATTATCATTTACCACGCCCAGGAGAATTGACCCACGCTAAGGATCCAACGCATTTCAAAGAAATATTGAAAAACCACATCACAGATTCGGCCAGAATAAAACAACTCTGGATCTAAAAAATCTGTACTACCGTCTTAATTGGAGGATCATTAATGGAAATTCATCAAGTCAGCGCCAAACAAGGATTGCAATGGATTTTAAGCGGCTTTTACTTGTTTCGCAAAGCCCCAATAGCGTGGGTTATGGTTTGCTTTACCCTGGTATTGATTGCGATGACCATATCCTTAATTCCATTACTTGGAAAATTTATTTTTACTTTGATATCGTCAATTTTTCTGGCAGGCATCATGCTAGGGTGCAAAGATTTAGAACAAGGCAAATCGCTCGAAATAACACATTTATTCTCTGCTTTTAAAACTCATGCAGCGTCACTAATCACCATTGGCGGCATCTATTTGATCGGACAAATTTTAATTATTGGCTTAGTTATGCTTATTGGCGGTACACAAATGACAGATATGCTGTTATATGGGAAACGGGTAGATGAAAACGAATTAATGGATGTCATGAGTAGTATGCTGACATCCTCACTAATCGCGCTGACACTTTCCATACCATTGATGATGGCTTCCTGGTTTTCTCCATTATTGGTGATATTCCATAATGTCCCACCAATAATTGCAATGCAGAGAAGTTTCTTTGCGTGCTTAAAAAACTTCGTGCCCTTCCAAGTCTATGGCATTACACTTATTGTACTGACCATCCTCTGTGTAATGCCTTATGGCGTTGGACTCGTTATTCTCATTCCCACCGTATTTGCTTCCATTTACGTTAGCTACAAAGATATTTTTCTGGCTGAACCCGTGCGATTCAAAAATAATGAATCCGATCATGATCATCAAAAAGTAAATTGGCATAATAATGATGAAGAATCCGCAAAAAATGATAACGAAATAAAATCAGAAGCAATTGATTTTGAAGGAAATATGGCAGAATCCGGCGAAAATGTACACTGCTCGTACTGCAATACGTCCTTATCTCGAAATGACGCTATTGAGGATAAAAATCTTTATTTTTGTAGTGAAGAGCATCGCCGATTGCATCAATTTTCTGACGAGCAAGGAAAATAGCGGCGGTTTTTATAAGATATCATGCTTTGTATTGAAATAACACGCAAAACATACATTACTTATGGCATTGCTTTTCTTACTTCTGCTACTCAGTGGATATGCACATAATATTCTTCATCAACAGAGAGAGCAGCTTACTGCTCTCAAGCAGGCTTTAAAAACAAGGCGCTAGACTGGCAGAAGCAATCTGTTAGTCTAGCGCCATACTGAATAGGAAAAACAACAATTCAACAACCATCTTCTCATTTGAAACACAATAATCTCTATAACCTCAGTAACGGCCAAATCACCTATGGCGCCTACAATCGTAAAGAAATTGAATCAAGTGAACAATTAGTTGCGGATTTACGCTTGTTGGTCAATAAATACCGTTCCCAAACAATTGCCATGCGAAACGTGATCTGGTTTCAAGCCATTTATCGCTTTGAAGCAATTTTTATTTCTTGAATTCATCATGTATATGTCAGTGTTGATTTTATAACATACACCACAACAAAAACATACACCAATAACTCACTAACTGATTGTAATTATTACGCAATAATTTTAAATTGTCAGCAATTTCGCATACTCAATTAACAGCCATTTCGTCCCTACTTCGGAAAAATTGACTTGCACACGTGCATCACTACCGCTACCTTCATAATTAGTAATAACTCCAGCGCCAAATTTGGCATGCAATACATTTTGTCCAATTTTCCATTCGTGAATATGAGATTCGGGTTGATTGTGAAACGCTTTTCTTGAAATACCTGCGAAGGTTTGATTGTCTGTATTTGAATAAAAGCTATTGAAATTCTTTTGCGGTGCTGATTGAAGCCATTTCAAGCAGTCTTTTGGAATTTCATCAAGAAAACGCGATACGATGTTATAGCGTGTTTGGCCATGTAACATGCGACTTTGTGCAAAGCTTAAATATAACCGGCGGCGAGCACGTGTCATAGCTACATACATCAAACGCCTTTCCTCAGCAATGCCGTTACTTTCATTCAAACTGTTTTCATGTGGAAAAAGCCCTTCTTCCAGGCCGCTTAAGAATACACTATGAAACTCCAATCCTTTTGCGGCATGCACAGTCATCAATTGGAGTGCATCTTGACTGTTACCTGCCTGGTGTTCACCAGCCTCTAGCGAAGCGTGGGCAAGAAATTCTGCCAAACTGTCATTTTCTGCTTCTTGCACAAAACTCGTTGCAGCGTTGATGAGTTCATTGAGATTTTCCAGCCTTTCTATTCCTTCACGCTCTTTACTATAGTAGGTAAGAAGTTGGCTATGCGTTAGCATATTTTCTATAATTTGTGGCAAAGCCAATGCGTTGCAATCTTCTCGCATCGAAATCACCATATGTACAAATTTAGCAATAGCTTTTAAAGATTCCGCTGTTTTCTGTTTCAAGGCAACTTCGCCACCGCATTTTTGTAATGCCGTGGCCCACAGGCTTTCACCTCGCACTTTGGCATCATCTTGAAGTTGTTCTAGACTTCGAGCGCCAATACCACGCGCCGGGAAATTTATTACGCGCAATAACGCACTATCATCGTTAGGATTGGCGATTAAGCGTAAGTAAGCCAGTGCATGCTTAATTTCCTGGCGATCAAAAAAACGCATTCCCCCATAAACACGATATGGCATCGCTGCATTGAATAGGCTATGTTCGAGAATTCTTGACTGCGCATTGGAGCGATAAAGTATGGCGATTTCAGATAAGTTAACGCCTTCAGCACGCAAGGCTTTGATTTCATCAACAATGAATGCAGCTTCATCGAAATCATTAGGTGCGTTATAAACACGCAGCGATTCACCCTTTCCCTCAGCAGTCCAGAGATTTTTTCCCAAACGTTCGCTATTATTTTCTATGAGTGCATTAGCTGCATCAAGAATATTGCCATGAGAACGATAATTTTGTTCCAATTTGATGATCTTAGAGATATTAAAATCACGTTCAAAATCTCTCATATTACCAATATGGGCACCACGAAACGCATAAATGCTCTGATCATCATCCCCGACGACAAACACCGCGGCAGTATGTCCGGTATCAACACCTGCTAATAATTTCAGCCACTTGTATTGCAGTGTGTTGGTATCCTGAAACTCATCCACCAATATGTGGCTGAAACGATCCCGATAATGCTGACACAAGATTTCATTACGGCTCAACAGTTCATAACTGCGTAATAGCAATTCAGCAAAATCTACAGCGCCTTCTTGGTAACATCGTTGCTCATACATCTGATAAAACTCATGCATACGACGCGAAAAAGCATCCTCTGCCGTAACATAACTAGCACGTAACCCAGCTTCTTTGGCATTATTGATGTACCACTGCACCTGACGAGGTGGAAATTTTTTCTCATCAATCGACAAATCTTTCAATACACGCTTAATTAGTCCTAATTGATCCGCTGAGTCGAGAATTTGAAAGCTTTGTGGCAGACCTGCATCCTGATAATGCGCCCGCAACATACGATGACATACGCCATGAAATGTTCCTATCCACATACCACGGGGATTAATTGGCAAGATTGCAGTAATTCGTGAGAGCATCTCTTTCGCTGCTTTATTGGTAAAAGTTACCGCGAGAATACTATTGGGACTTGCCTGTCCCGATTGAATCAGATAGGCAATGCGCGTCGTTAATACACGTGTTTTACCACTACCAGCGCCGGCAAGCACTAATGCTGACTGGTAGGGTAATGTGATTGCCTCAAGCTGTTGTGGATTGAAATCTGATAATGATAAAGCCATGCAACTACGTGATCAACGCTACTTAGAAAATGTCGCAGGAATAAAAATCAAGTACAGAATAATTCTGAATCCGGAATCTGAACATTGATTTGTTATCATGATTCATAAATTAACAGTATAAATCAGTCATAACTAAGCTTTACTTTTAGCAATAATTTCCAGGATCAATGGAGTGAGTATCAATTCAATGGCCATCCCCATTTTCCCCCCCGGAACAACGATAGTATTCGGACGAGACATGAATGAATCATGAATCATACTCAACAGGAATGGAAAATCTGCCATTTCAGGATCTCTAAATCGAATGACCACAAAGCTTTCATCTAGTGTCGGAATTTCCCGCGCAATAAATGGATTAGAAGTATCGACTGTGGGCACGCGTTGGAAATTAACGTGAGTCCGCGAAAATTGCGGCGTAATATAATGCACATAGTCATGCATGCGGCGTAAAATCGTATGCGTAACAGCTTCCGCCGAATAACCTCGAGCGTTAGTATCGCGAAATATTTTTTGGATCCACTCCAGATTTACGATAGGCACTACACCGACAAGCAAATCTACATATTTTGCTACATCAGCAGTATCGCTTTTTGCGCCACCATGCAGCCCTTCATAAAATAACAAATCAGAGCCGCCAGGAATAGGTGACCACGGCGTAAATGTGCCCGCTTTTTGTTGCCATGGTTTCGCTTCTTCATCATTATGTAAATACAAACGAGTTTGACCTGAACCACTCTCACCGTATTCTCTGAACAATGCTTCCAGTTTTTCAAATTCATTGGCTTCAGGACCAAAATGACTAATCGAACGACCACCATTTTCTTCTGATTTAGCAACAGCTTGTTTCATTTCTTCGCGATCGTAGCGGTGGAAACTGTCGCCTTCTACAATAGCCGCTTTCAACTTCTCGCGACGAAAGATATGTTCAAAGCTGGTTTTTACCGTCGAGGTTCCTGCACCTGAAGAACCGGTAACAGCTATAACCGGATGTTTTTGCGACATTTTATTTTTCTCCTAAAAATATGACGATTAAAATTTTATGCTTGTATGGTACTTTTTCTACTCAGTTAGCAGAACTGTTTTTCTCAGATTTTAATTAACAATTACAGTACAGAGCTAAATGGAACTAATAAAATCTACCCTATGTCTGACTGATAGCTTAAATAACATGTATATTGTATACCAAGAATGCATGCAATAAATTTCTACCCCCGATTGAAAAGGTGGAAATTAAAGAACAAAAATTTTACCGCGACTATAGGCTGATTTCGATGTAAAGTCCTATGAAAAAACCAAAAGGATTGTTGATTGTCGTTTCATTACTTGTAGTAATGCTAGCCAATCTTGTACTAGCCTAGAGTGGTGATGACGGAGGTAATGGAAATAGTGAGGATAATAGCGAAAATTTTTATAGCAACGGTTATACGATACTATTCATAATCATTTACTTTGTTTTGGGAATTGACGATTGCTAATCCGTAGTTTGGGGGTATTTTTCTAAGGTACAAGCTCGCGAGCTTCTTACGGTTATTATAATTATGGACATGGCTTTGGTGGTCCTTTACCGATCTCATTATGTTTATCCGCGTCTGATTACGATTCCCTCACTATTACCCGTTTATTAAATGAGAAAATTATGAAGACAACAAAGAAATTATTTATATGTTCGATAGCATGTATCACTGGTTCGTGTGCCTACTTGCCGACCGGACCAAGTGTTATGACATTACCTGGTTCAGGCAAAAGCTTTGAACAATTCCGTGTTGATGACTACGATTGCCGGCGTTATGCGCATGAACAATTAGCCGGCATATCACCACGCCAGGCCGCACAAACCAGCGGTGTGGAAAGCGCTGCTATTGGCGCTGGACTAGGAGCCGCTGCTGGTGCCGCAATTGCTGGAGGAGGAGGCGCTGCAGTCGGTGCAGGCACTGGTCTGTTAGCGGGTGGGCTAGTTGGATCGGGAACCGCAAGTACTTCTGCATACGTCAATCAGCAACGATACGATATCAGTTATATCCAATGCATGTATGCAAAAGGTCATCGTGTACCAGTTTCTGGCAGAATCACTGATGATCGATCTACAAGTAATCGCCCTGGAAGCGTTGTACCGCCCTCACCTTCTTTTAATCCGCCACCGCCACCACCAGGTAATCCCCCACCACCGCCTCCGCGTTAATCTCTTGCTCGTTTATACACGCATGAAGCAGTGAAAAATTTCTGCAAATACCAGTCAAATGATTAGATAACACTATACGCTATTAATACCAGAGCACTTATTGCCTATTATTTCTCTCGGCTGGCCTAACAAATAATAACTCAGTATGATATTAAGTTAAAATACGAGTATTAATATAAGTTGAACGGTATGTCATCAATAATCAGCAGCTTTGATGTAAGCGCTGCTCTGATTTTAGTTTGCAATAAACGGCTACTGGTTTTTTTAAGATAAGAATACAAAGGAGTAAAATTGTGCATCCGATGGTTCCCATTATTATGGCACTTGGTGCCATTCTGTTTCTTGTTGGAATAATTATCCAAGCTTGGTTTGGTATCAAAAGAATTAACACTATAAGATTGCGTAACAAAGAATATAAAGTTTGGCAATTTGTATTAGCAATGATTGGTTCAGGTGTAGGATTAATTATGATATCGGTTATATTGCCCAAGCATATCGTCTACCAGCCAGAGCCAGCTTCACTATCATTGCAACCCTTGTTATCCAGTAACTTAAAATATGAACTGGATTCATTACTTGCAAGCACAAACCTAAATAATGACGCAATGATAAGTGCCATAGATCGATTCCAGATTGAATATCAAGAGGCATCGCAAAGAAATGACAAAAACACAATGGATTTACTTATTTTAGAATTTACATATAGAGTTCGCTCTGAACTGCAAAACCGAGACTATTCGGAAAGTCAAATTGAACGTGAAATAGAAAGGATTACGAACATTCTCAGGCAATCCACAAAACAAGAAAACAATAAGTAAAATTGTCTGATATCTTTGTCAATTTATTCATTAGCTCTATGAGGATTATAACTATGAAAAAAATGCTACACGCGTTACTTGTCATTTTTGCAATGTTTCTAGCAACCCCTAATTTAGTTTTTGCAAACCAATATCCCGATAAAGTAGTTGAGAAGCTGGGAAATGGCCTTGCTAACACAGTTACCGGTGTCGCCGAAATACCCAAAACAATGATCATTGTTGGCAATCGCGATGGCGTTATTCATGGAATGACCGTTGGATTTATTACAGGAATAGCCTACGCAGTTGGGCGCTCGCTAAGTGGCGCTTTTGATATTGCCACATTCTTTATTCCAACAACGCCTTTTGTAAAACCCCGATTTATCTGGGATGATTTTAATCGCGAAACAAGTTTTGTCGAAGCGCATATGCGCTAGCCATTTCCATTTTTGTTATTGCATTCAGTATGACAGGAATGCAATAACAAATTCTAACTCCTCCATCACCTCAATCTCTTCCACATTTAGAATCTCTTAACTCATTGGTTTATAAAAATAATTTAATTATTATATTTATAAATATACTTATTTTGTTGCAAAAAACACTAAAGTTTTGCTGAAATACAACACTTTATGTTTTTTTAATCTGTGAAATAACCACATAAATAAAATTTATATTTAACAATAACTTATAATATTATTTCTCTCCTATTTTAAGAATTAACCCATAAACCCCCTTCTTAATGCATTAAAGCTTTTCTGTAACTTTGTCGTTCAGTGATTCTCGAAGCAAAAGAGTTAAATAATGTTGTTTATAATCAATTAGATATTTATTTACTATAGAGAATACGCATTAATTGCTTCTAGTAAAACGTTCAAAGCGTAAACCAGATGAGGCTTTCCAAGAATAGTCAGCATACTGAATAAAAGGATTTTTAATAGTTTCTGAAAATTTAACATTTTTTAGTAAGAGTGATTAAAGACTATGAACAAAATTAATTTTCTTCGGCAACGCACTATTCTCTGACAGCTTCTAATTTTTCTAAAAGGAATCTTTCTATATGCAAAGCGAAAATATGATTAACTTACGAGTTAACAAAACCCCCACCACTACAACACAAAAATTTTGTAACATGCTGATTACTTCAATAATGATAATTAGCATAATTCTCGCTAGCTGGAGCCCGCAAGCTTTCAGTGCAACGACTCTCACACCAGATACTGAATTGGACATGCAAGAATTGAACTTGCAAGAATTGAGCATATCCATTGATGAAGATATGCAAGCTGTCGCTGCAGGAGCTCAGGGACCGGTTAAATGGCACCCAGGCCATTACATGATGCTGGTTGGTGGCGGCAAAGATAGTTCTTGGTATATGAAACAAATCTACACCGAACTTGAAGCACATTCGGCATTACGTGGGTTAGTGATTCGCTACGAATGGGCAGAATTGGAACCTACAAAAGGTGTTTATAATTTCGCTTCCATTGATCATCATCTTGCAGAACTTGCTAAAAGAAATAAACGCCTTATTATTTTAATAGAAACAAAATCATTTGGCGCTACTGAAATTCGTGTACCTAAGTATTTGCAAACTGCGGAATATGAAGGAGGTGTGTTCGCTTTTGGTCATTCTGGCAGCAATGTGATTGATGGATATAATATCAAGTTATGGAATCAAAACGTATTTTTGCGATTTGCGGCACTTACTAAAGCACTAGGACAACATTTAAATGCCCATCCTTATTTCGAAGGTGCTGGTCTACAGGAATCCGCTTTAGGAACTCCAATAAAACCAATCACCAGCACGCAAGTGAATACTTATTACACTAATTTGTTGGGTATCAACAAACACTTCCGCAACAACTTCCCCAACACCATGTCATTTCAATATTTGAATTTTCCACGTACATATTTATCTTCCCTCGTGAACGGTTTGAAAGCAATGGGCGCGACATTAGGTTGTCCGGATGTTTTCATACAAGATCCAGGATTACTTTTCCCTGGAACAAAATACTCACCTAAAGGAATCTATCCCTACTATACTGAACTTTCGGGAGCTATGCCTCTAGCGATTCAAATAGAGAAAGCAAATTATTTGAATACCAAATTCGATGGTTCAGGCTATAAACCGACTGTGACAGAATTGCTTAATTTTGCCAAACAAACCTTAAAAGTCAATTACATTTTCTGGACACGTTCCCCAGGCTATTATGATGATGTCTTGGCAATGCTAAGGCAGAAAGCACAAACAAGTAATCTTTCTGGCGGATTACAATCAGCTTGCCCAGCTAGTTACGGCTCGTGCAACACTAACTAGTAAGAATTTTTAGTCAATCCCACATAAAGATGAAGGCTATATTTTTCTCAATATAGCCTTCATTAGCAATAAATACTTCAATATTTTATCCACCAACAGCTTTATTCCAAAAAGCCACTCAATCAGTTAATTTAAATCAGAAAAATTCATTACAGATATTTTTTGCTTATATCCGCTATTGATGCATAATCCAAAAAATCCTTATACACGCACTTGATCAAAGCTAGCATTTATTCTCAGTTACAACTGCGACAAAAAACCAGAAAATGCGGGGAAAACTCATTCTATCTCAGCGAATGGATTTCTATGCTGTATGTTACTGTTTCAATCCACAATCTGCCATCAATTATTGAACAATTACAATCCAGGGAGTGAGCACGATGCTTGTTATTGTTGGTTATATCGTCATTATTATTTCTGTCTTTGGAGGATTTGCTTTAGCTGGAGGTCATCTCGCTTCATTATGGCAACCTGTTGAATTACTTATGATCGGAGGTGCCGCAGTAGGGGCCTTTGTGGTAGGCAATTCAAGTAAAGCTCTTAAATCAACCATGAAAGCCTTACCAACTGTTTTTAAAGGCTCAAAATATACAAAAGCGCTGTATATGGACTTAATGACATTGCTCTATGAAGTCCTTGGAAAAATTCGTAAAGAGGGGTTGATGTCGATTGAAGCCGATGTTGATGATCCTGCCAACAGCCCCATTTTTACCAAATACCCTGATATTCTAGCTGACCACCACATCACCGAATTTATCACTGATTATTTGAGGCTAATGGTAGGCGGCAACCTCAATTCACTCGAAATAGAAAGCTTAATGGACAGCGAATTGGAGACCCACCATCAAGAAGGCGAAGTCCCTATTCATACCATATCCAAACTTGGTGATGGATTACCTGCTTTCGGAATTGTTGCAGCGGTAATGGGGGTAGTGCATACAATGGAATCTGTTCATCTACCACCTGCAGAACTTGGTATTTTGATTGCTGCAGCTCTGGTTGGTACATTCCTTGGAATTCTATTGGCTTATGGCTTCGTCAGCCCTTTAGCCGGAAAACTCGAGCATAACTTGCATGAATCCAGTAAGTTATATGAATGTATCAAAATAACATTACTAGCAAATCTGAATGGCTATTCACCCGTTCTGGCAGTTGAATTTGGAAGAAAAGTTCTATTCACTACCGAACGACCTTCTTTTGCAGAATTAGAAGAGCATGTCAAACAAAGTAAATCAAAATAATTTGTTCCAAAATGACTTTTATTTGAATCGCGAGGATATTTATGGCTGATGATCTCACCCAGCGACCAATTGTTATTAAACGCATTAAGAAGACAGCAGGTGGACATCATGGCGGTGCGTGGAAAATCGCATATGCGGATTTTGTAACCGCAATGATGGCTTTTTTCCTACTGATGTGGTTATTAGGATCAACAACCAAAGCACAATTGAAAGGTATTTCCGAGTATTTTAAAACACCCCTAAAAGTTGCAATGATGGGTGGATCGGGAAGCGGGGATATCGATAGCGTTATTAAAGGCGGAGGAACCGACTTTACCCGTCAAGACGGGCAGGTACAAAAAGCAACTGTTACAGAACCCATTGATGATCAAACTAAGAAAAAATTAAGAGAGCGAGCCGAGTTAATGAAATTAGAGGGGCTTAAGAAAAAAATTGAGCAAGCCATTGAAGCAAATCCTGCCTTAAAAAAGTTTGAAAACCAACTCTTACTCGACATCACCACTGATGGTTTAAGAATTCAGATTGTTGATGAACAAAATCGCCCCATGTTTGCACTGGGTAAAGCGGAATTGCAGCCTTATACGCGAACCATTCTGCGCGAAATTGGCAAAATGCTCAATGATGTCAGTAACAAAATCAGTCTATCCGGACACACCGATGCCAAGCCATTTCCAGCAGGTGATAAAGGTTTTAGCAACTGGGAGCTATCGGCAGATCGGGCAAATGCTTCCCGGCGTGAACTTGTGGCGGGCGGTATGGATACAAACAAAGTACTTAAAGTTGTAGGTCTATCTTCTGCGGTTTTGTTTGATAAAAATGACCCGCTGAATCCGATTAATCGTCGAATTAGTATTGTAGTATTGAATGAGAAAGCCGAAAAAGCAGTCATTATGGACAATCCTACCGTTGATATTGATATACAAGGCGAACCCAACAAAGAATTATTAGAGACTGAAAATGCTTACTAAAAAAATTCACCTCAGAAATTCACAGCAAAGAAATCAAAATTCATCAATTATGGCGCTATTGGCTCAGATTGTTAGCTTTCTAATGGTATCGTTTATCGCAGTCTTTCATTCATCACTGGCATTGAGTTTATTTGAATGGGGTTGTATGCAGGGCTTGCTGGCAGGATTCATCAGTTACTATCTCCGTATGCCATTATGGTGGATATTAATTAATCTCGTATTCACACCTATTGTCCTTATCACATTGTCATTCGATATTTCCCCGCTTTGGTTTTTGTTACTCTTTGTTTGCTTGGTGTTAATTTATGGAAAAACTTATAAAACTCAGGTACCGCTCTACCTTTCAAGTAAAAATGTAACCACAATACTTCAAACATTGTTACCCAAGCAGCGTCAATTTTCTTTTGTTGATCTAGGAAGTGGTTGCGGTGGTTTATTAAACAGTCTGGCGGATTCTAAAAAGAACGGCCAATTCTATGGTATTGAATCCGCACCTTTACCGTTCTTAATCAGCAAAATACGAAGCGTATGTAGAGTATCGAATTGCAAAATTTTTTGGGGTGACTTCTGGCAACACGATTTTTCCAAATATGATGTAGTGTATGCTTATCTGTCGCCTGTACCAATGGAATCACTTTGGCAGAAAGCCTGCAAAGAAATGCGTTCTGGTAGCCTGCTGATTAGTAATACCTTTATTATTCCGGGAATTACACCTTATAAAAGTATCCATCTCAGTGACTTTTCAAAATCTACACTGTATCTATGGAAAATACCATAATTGAAATTATGAATTATTGATGCCGCCAAGTCGTTCCTTGTGCACTATCTTCGAGAACAATTCCTTGCTCCATAAGATTCTTACGTATCAGATCCGCTTCCGAGTACCGGCCTCCTTTACGTGCATTAATACGATGTTGAATTAATTGCTCAATCTTCTCTTCAGTTAAAGAATGCGACGCACTGATAGCAGTTTTATTTTGCAAATAGTCCTGTGGATTCTGTTGCAACAAACCTAATAAACCACCAAGCGCTCTTAACAAATTCGCATTATCTTTTGAGCCTGTTTTATTGATATCACTGACAAGTTCAAATAATACGGCAATTGCGTCTGGCGTATTAAAATCGTCATCCATAGCCTTTTGAAATTTTTGCGCGCGCGCATTGTTCCAATTTATTTCGGTTGGTTCAGTAGTTCCAGCTTCCTTCAGTGCAATGTACAAACGATCTAATGCCAGCTTGGAATCTTTCAAATGTTGATCAGAATAATTTAATGGACTGCGATAATGCGCTCGCAAAATAAAAAAGCGCACGACTTCTGCTTGATAATGTTTCAGTATTTCACGAACTGTAAAAAAATTTCCCAATGATTTCGACATTTTTTCATTATCGACTCGCACAAATCCATTGTGCATCCAGTAATTGACGAATGTATGATCATGCGCTCCTTCACTTTGAGCAATTTCATTTTCATGATGCGGAAATTGCAAATCCTGTCCTCCCCCATGAATGTCAAAGTGCATACCTAAAAGCTGCTCACTCATCGCCGAGCACTCGATATGCCAGCCTGGACGCCCTTTTCCCCAAGGAGAATCCCAGCAGGGTTCTCCCGGCTTTGCTGACTTCCACAAAACAAAATCCAATGGATCTTTTTTATTCGAATCAATTTCCACCCGTTCACCCGCGCGCAGATCATCCAATGATTTACCAGAAAGTTTTCCATAACCTGGGAAATTGTATACAGAATAATAAACATCACCATTGCTGGCAGCATAGGCAAGCTTTTTTTCCACTAACGTGCTGATCATATTAATCATATGCACGACATAGTCTGTCGCACGCGGTTCAAAGGTGGGCAGTGCTACGCCTAAAGCTAAAGAATCCTCATTCATAGCCTCGATAAACCGATTTGTTAAATCTGTAATTGATTCATTATTTTCTTGTGCACGTTTGATAATTTTGTCATCAATATCGGTAATATTGCGAACATAAGTAACTACAAAATTACTGGCCTGAAGCCAACGTACAACGGTGTCAAATACAACTAAAACTCTGGCATGTCCTAAATGGCAGTAATCGTATACCGTCATGCCGCACACATATATTTTTACTTCTCTGGGAACTAAAGGCACAAAATCTTGTTTTTCTCGGACGATTGAGTTATAAATTTTAAGCATATGGAAGATGATTGAAAAATTATAGAATTGCTTATCTTCTCGATGAAATTTTGGATATACTCGATGGAATTATAAAGCTGGGCGAGTATAACATAATGCAATAATCCGCCCCTTTCTTTACTATAGATCTTCCTAATAGGACAAAATAGAATATGCGCAATCAATCCAATCAAATCTTTTTTTTTATTCTCTTGTTTATCTTAAGCTTAAGTTCTTATGCCGCAGATATAAAAGTAGAAATGAGAACAAGCCTTGGCGATGTAGTGCTTGAGCTTTATCCAGACAAGGCACCGAAAACTGTAGAAAATTTCTTGCAATATGTTGACGACGGATTTTATAAAAATACTATATTTCATCGGGTTATATCTAATTTTATGATCCAAGGCGGTGGATTTGATATTACTTTAAAGCAAAAACCGACTCGCTCACCCATACAAAATGAAGCTGCCAATGGTTTAAGAAACGAAACTGGAACAATCGCGATGGCACGTACTTCTGATCCGCATTCTGCTACAGCGCAATTTTTTATCAATGTAGCAAATAATGATTTCTTAAATTATAAAGCCCCCAGTCAAAGCGGATATGGTTATACAGTCTTTGGTAAAGTAATCAGCGGCATCGACGTAATACATAAAATCGCATCAATTCCGACGGGCTCTAGTGGTCCATTTCCTAGTGATGTGCCTAAAACCAGTATAATAATCGAAGATATCATTAAACTTTCAGAAGCTGAAAAATAACAAATTAAAAAAGGACTTATATGGTTAAATTGCAAACCAACTTTGGTGTAATTACACTTGAACTTGATAGTGAAAAAGCGCCTGAAACTGTACAGAATTTTCTCAATTATGTAACGAGTGGATTTTATGACAATACGCTATTTCATCGCGTTATCGACGATTTTATGATCCAGGGTGGTGGGTTTGAACCTGGCATGAAACAAAAGAAAACTCACTCACCTATTCAGAACGAAGCTGCGAATGGATTAAAAAATGAAGCCTACACCATAGCGATGGCACGAACGGCTGATGTTCATTCCGCTACGGCACAATTCTTCATCAATGTTACCAATAATGGATTTTTAAATTATAAATCCTCATCACCGCAAGGCTATGGTTACTGCGTCTTTGGCAAAGTAGTCGAAGGACAAGATGTGGTCGACAAAATAAAAAAAGTTAGAACCGGAGATTGCGCCGGACACCAGAATGTTCCACTTGAAGATGTGATCATCCAGAAAGCTGAGATTATATGATTCTGCGGGATAGATTTTGAGGTGGTATTTTTCTGACAAAAGAAGAAAGAAAATCTATCGCTTATCATTCGTAATGATTAAGATAAACCGCGTGCTAAATCATTCTGAAGATCTACAACAGCTTCTAATCCTACCGCAATACGCAACAATCCATCCGATATCCCCGCCGCATCCCTCGCTTCTTGGCTGATACGCGCATGAGTTGTGGTGGCAGGATGTGTCAATGTACTTTTAACATCGCCAAGATTAGCAGTAATTGAAATCAAGTGAGTGGAATCAATAACACGCCACGCCGCTTCTTTTCCGCCTTTTACTTCAAAGGTGACAATTCCGCCTCCCGACTTTTGTTGTTGCTTTGCTAGCTCATGTTGAGGATGGGAAACCAATCCGGGATAAAAAACTCGTGCCACATTAGGTTGAGACTCTAACCACTGCGCTATTTGCAACGCATGAGCTGAATGGGCTTCCATGCGGATTTTAAGGGTTTCAAGGCCTTTCAGGATAATCCAAGCATTAAATGCGCTTAATGTCGGACCTGCCGTTCGTAAAAAGCCAAATATACCGCCATCCATTAGTAAATCTCGATTACCTAATACTGCGCCTCCTAATACCCTGCCTTGTCCATCCAAATATTTTGTTGCAGAATGAATAACGATATCAGCGCCTAGTTCAAGCGGTTTTTGCAAAATTGGAGTACAAAAGCAATTATCAACTACTAGCCATACCTTATTTCTTTTGGAAATTTTCGATAATTCAATAATATTGGATAGCTCTGTCAGTGGATTTGACGGTGTTTCGAGAAAAAAAAGCTTCGTATTTGGCTGTATAGCAGCTTCCCACGATTTAATATCAGTTGCGGATACAAATGTTGTTTTGATATTAAATTTATTCAATATATTATTGAATAAATTTACCGTTGCACCGAATATGCTGCGTGAAGCAACAATATGATCTCCCGCAGACAGTAACCCCATAATGCATGCCAGAATTGCCGACATACCAGATGAAGTCGCTACGCACGCCTCCGCACCTTCAAGTTGCGCAAGCCGCTCTTCAAATGCCGTTACCGTAGGATTAGTAAATCTGGAATAAATATTACCAGGTTCATCTCCAGTAAAACGAGCCGCTGCCTGAGCAGCATTATCAAAAATAAAACTTGAAGTTAAATATATTGCTTCAGAATGTTCGTTAAATTGGCTGCGATGTATACCCGTACGTATTGCAAGTGTTTCTGGTTGCAAATCATCTGACATGTTAATAAGACCTCAAACCCTTAGAATGTAATTCTCTTGTTATTTCATTAAAATTGATTCGGATTGATTAGCTGCCATAATAGGTGATTATTCCAGTTCCTGTCGGAAAATACGTTAATCAGAAACAACTAAACTTAAGTCAAGTTGAGTTGTAGATCTCAAATGCACTGAGGGGGAGCTTGTATTTCGTTGTAATTCGATAGCTCGTAAATAATCCGATGTCACATCACCGGTAATATAATTCCCATCAAAGCAAGAAGTCTCAAAGTCCTTTACCGAAAGTGATACCTTCGAAACAGCCTCATTGAGTGCATCCAAGTCTTGAAAAATAAGATAATCCGCGCCAATTTCTTTACAAATTTCCTCAGTGCTTCGATCAGTGGCGATTAGTTCCCGCCGCGTAGGCATATCAATACCATATACATTAGGATATCTAACCGGTGGAGCCGCAGAAGCAAAAAAAATCTTCTTTGCTCCTGCTTCGCGCGCCATTTGAACGATTTCCCGGCTCGTAGTACCTCGCACAATAGAATCATCAACAAGCAATACATTTTTGCCACGAAATTCAACACTCATAGCATTTAATTTTTGTCGCACCGATTTGCGCCGTTGCTGTTGCCCTGGCATAATAAAAGTACGACCAACGTACCTATTCTTGACAAACCCTTCACGAAAATTAACACCTAATCGATTGGCAAGTTGTAAAGCACTAGGCCGACTTGAATCCGGTATTGGAAAAACAACATCAATATCAAGATGGTGCATAGATTTGATAATCTTTTCAGCGAGAAATTCTCCCATGTTTAACCGCGCCTCATACACAGAAACACCATCAATTACTGAATCGGGTCGAGCTAAATAAACATACTCAAATATACAGGGATTGAGTGAATATTCAGTTGCACATTGTTTATTATAAAAATTTCCGCCTTCATCGATAAAAATTGCTTCGCCCGGCGCTACATCACGAATCAGCTTAAAACCTAACGAATCTAGTGAAGCACTTTCTGATGCAATCAAATATTCGTCACCCAGTTCATTTTCATTAATACCAAAAACCAAAGGCCGTATGCCATACGGATCACGAAAAGCAAGTAAGCCATAACCAGCAATCATCGCCACCACAGCATAAGCACCTCTACAACGTCTATGCACGCCGGATACAGCAGCAAAAATTGTTTCAGGATCCAGCTGGTAATTACGGGTAGTAGCTTGTAACTCATGGGCAAGTACGTTGAGAAGTACCTCAGAGTCAGAATTAGTATTAACATGCCGCAAATCAGCTTTAAATAATTCTTCGCTCAATTGCCCAGCATTAGTCAAATTACCATTGTGACCTAAGACAATACCAAAAGGTGAATTGACATAAAAAGGCTGTGCTTCAGCAGGTGAGCTCACAGAGCCCGCTGTTGGGTAACGAACATGTCCGATACCCATATTACCATTTAGAACGCGCATGTTTCTTGTGCGAAACACATCACGTACCAAACCACATCCTTTATGCATATGAAAGGTATTACCTTGCGCAGTTACTATACCACTGGCATCCTGACCACGATGTTGTAGCATTAATAAACCATCATAAAGTAACTGATTAACCGGTGATTGTGCAACGATACCGAGAATTCCACACATAGAAATACTCCAAAAATTTTGCTTTCTTCAGCCTATTAAAACACACCCAAGATAAAAACCATCTTATATTAAAAACAATGCGCAAATTTTAATAGTTACTAATATTGAGAGTTTTCTTTTTTTTCATAACTAATATGCTTTGATAAATCGTTAGGCAACCACGGTAACACTTGCATTGCTACAGTTTCCATCGGTTGGCTCAAAACAGCTTGTTGCCAGAAAACTTGCTTGGGAATTGCCGTCAATCCTGCTAATAAAACCATCAGTGTTACAATAATTAATGCTCTTAGGAACCCAAAAACCGAACCCAGCAGACGATCAATAAAACCTAATCCAACACCTTTGATTAGTGCTGATAAAAGCATCGTTATTAAAGCAGTTATGAGTAATATCAAGAGAAATGCCAAAATAAATGCAATTGAAAACCTTAAAGTTTCACCCGTTATTTCAGCGGGAAGAAATTGTTCAAAATAAGACGTATACGCCCCAGCAATTATAAATGCAACTATCCACCCCGCTATTGATAGCGTTTCTCGAACAAATCCTCTTATGATACTTAAGACAATGGATACAAGGAAAATCCCTGCAACGATATAATCAAAAACGGTCATTGATAAAACTGAGATAGCTCTAATTATTTAATATCTATAGTAAATTATTATTAAAAATAACAAATAATAATTTTAACGAAAAAATTTATTTGATTGTTACCACTCCATCAAAGCCAGCTTTTTTCAGTTTTTTTATTTCATTCTCAGCGGCATTCCTTGTGGGAAATGATCCAATTCTTACACGTGTTACCTCAGTATTGCCGGTCCTAAGAGTTTCAGTATAGGCTTTGAATCCATTGAAAATGAGATTTTCAACCTGCTGCTTAGCTTTTGATTGATCAGAATAAGCACCTAGTTGTATCACAAACTCTTTTGGTACATCAGTTACTGCAGCAAGCTTACTATCAGAAATAGTGTTGTCATTAGCTGGATTGATAGTTGTTGTCGCGGTAGCAATAGTTTTTGTTTCAGTGATAGGCTTACTCTCAATTCTTGGTTTAATGCCTGGAATCGGTGTTCGTTTTTGCTCACTAAGTGTTTCTGTTGCTTCCTCAGTGTCATGCGGTTTATTTTTGGACTCGGCGTAAAAATCAGAGAGTGGATCCGCTCTATTTAGTGCTTCCTGTTCACCAATCTCTTGATTGGGCAGTAGCTTTGCAATGTCAGCTTGACTATATTTACTCGTTGCAGGCAAATTGACTGTAATTTCATGCTGCTCATTATCTTGTTTCGGCTCATCAAAAATAATCGGTAAAACAATTACAGAAAAGACTACTAATACAATTGCACCGACAAGACGCCTTCTCGCGCGTTTTCTTAACAGCAGTTCTTCTTCACTGACATTTTTATTCATTTGAAGTATCCGATCATTCTTTGCTCAATTCGAGTTTATATACTGCAACACATCACTCACCGTATAAAAGGATCCAAATATACAAATTCTATCATTTTTAGTCGCTCGTTCACAGGCAAAAACAAAAGCTGCTACACAGTTTGGAAATTTATGAACACGATCTCCACTGCACGATATACCAGCTTCTCGAATTTCATTGATCACATGTTCGGCTGTTGCGGTACGCGAAGAATCAACTGTAGATACCAACCAACAGTCAATATCATTTTTTAATTCTTGCACGACTCCGCCAATATCTTTATCTTGTAGCATGGCAAATACGGCATAAGTATAACCAGGTGGTTTTGTTACGACCAAATTTCTCGATAAAACAGAAGCTGCAGCAGGATTATGGGCGACATCTAGGACTATCATTGGTTGGGTTGAAATTACTTGAAACCTGCCTGACAATACTGTTTCAGCCAAACCTTGACGAACGTCATTCATGCTCACAGGCACTAACTCATAAAGTGCATCCAATGCAGCCAGAGAAGTACTTGCATTTTGCAACTGCTTATCGCCATGTAATGCTGGGAGAGGTAAAGAAAATTTCCAACCTCTGGGCCCCCAAAAATCCCACTGTGTATTTTTTTTAGAAAAACCAAAATCTTTCGTCAATTGATAAAAATCTGCTCCGATATTTGCCACTTGTTGCTTAACCGATTGAGGCAAATCAGTTTCGCCACAAATTGCCGGTTTGCTTTTTCTAAAAATTGCAACTTTCTCCAACCCGATTTTCTCGCGCGTATCTCCAAGATAATCTATATGATCAAGATCAATACTAGTAACAATTGCGCAATCAGCATCAAAAATATTCACAGCATCAAGACGACCACCTAAACCCACTTCGAGAATCGCCACATCAACCCTTGCTTGAACGAATAACTGCACAGCAGCTAAGGTACCAAACTCAAAAAAAGTTAATGAAGTATGGCAATGCTTTCTTGCAGCATCAATTTGTTCAAATGCATAACATAGCCTACCTTCATCAATTTCTTTCTTGGCAATGCGAATGCGCTCGTTATAACGCAACAAATGCGGGGATGTATAACATCCTACAATATAGCCCGCGCGATGCAATATGGATTCAAGCATGGCACAAACTGAACCTTTGCCATTAGTGCCGCCTACTATGATAATTGGGAAACGGGGTATTAAGCCAAGCGCTAATCTCACTTTATTGACACGCTCCAATCCCATTTCAATGGTAGTAGGATGAAGCGCCTCAAGGTATGCCAACCAATCAGCGAGTGAACTTAATTCTTTATGTAAAACTTCCATTCAATACGAACGACTATACATCGATAAATGGTAGCGATTTAAAAAAATGAAATACTTCAATTAAGAAACAGGAATAGGCACACGCATTAGCTGGGTACAAAGATTGACGATTTTGTCACGCATTTGTCTACGATCTACAATCATATCAATGGCCCCATGATGTAATAAGAATTCCGCTCGTTGGAAACCTTCAGGAAGTGTTTGACGTACCGTTTGTTCGATAACACGTGGCCCTGCAAAACCAATCAGTGCCCCCGGTTCGGCAATAACGATATCGCCAATAAAGGCAAAGCTCGCAGAAACACCACCCATGGTAGGATCAGTAAGCACTGAAATAAATGGTAGTTTATTATGACTTAGTCGTGTCAGAGCAGCAGTTGTCTTAGCCATTTGCATTAGTGAAAATAACCCTTCTTGCATTCGCGCGCCACCACTGGCACTAAAACAGATAAATGGCAAATGTTGATCAATGCAAGCCTTAATACCGCGGACAAAACGCTCGCCCACTACTGAGCCCATGGAGCCACCCATAAAACCAAATTCAAATACTGCCACAACTACGGGAATAGTCTTGATAGTTCCTTGCATCACCACCAAAGAATCATCTTCATCAGTACTTTCTTTTGCCTGCGCTAGACGATCTGTATAACGTTTGTTATCTTTAAATTTCAGCACATCCGTAGCAACCACTTCGACACCAATCTCGCGCCGATCTTCGGGATCAAGTAATTGATCAAGACGATTTCTTGCAGAAATACGATTATGATAATCACATTTAGGACAGACATTTAGATTTTTGGCTAAATCCGTATAATATAAAACAGCCTCACATATATTGCATTTACTCCACAAGCCTTCCGGCACTATTTTTTTCTCACCTGCTTCTTTTCTTTTTATTTTTGGTGGAATAATATTCTGGAACCAGCTCATGAGTATTGTCTCCTAGGTTGAATGTTGAATATTACTTTCTTTGCCATCTAAGGCGTTGCGCAACGAAATTAATAAGTTTCCAACATTGTCCAGCAACTCCTTGTCTGAAGACTTCTCTATTTCTTCAATAATTCTGCTTCCAACAACCACTGCGTCGGCTAAACTAGCCACAGCTTTGGCAGTTTCTCCATCGCGAATACCGAAACCCACACCAATCGGCAGTGCAATATAATCGCGCAATTGCTTCAACATCGCGCTGACATTGTTAAGATCAAGGTGTGACGCCCCAGTCACTCCTTTTAGAGAAACGTAATAAACATACCCTTTGGCCATTTTCGCTACTTGTTCAATACGTTCCTGAGGGGTAGTAGGCGATAACAAAAAGATTGTGTCAATTCCTTGTTCATCAAGACACTGCACCCATCTACCCGATTCTTCAGGTGGATAATCAACAATTAAAACACCATCTACACCACACTCTTTTGCTTTGATTGCAAATAATTCATAGCCCAATGCTTCAACAGGATTGGCATAACCCATTAGGACAACGGGCGTTTTTGCATCCATTTTTCTGAATTCAGCAACCATAGCCAATACGTCATTAAGACTCACGTGATATTTTAAAGCCCGCTCTGATGATCGCTGTATCGTGGGTCCGTCAGCCATCGGATCTGAAAAAGGTACACCGAGTTCTATGATGTCAGCACCGGAGCGAACTAACTGATGCATCAATTGCACTGTAATTTCAGGCTTAGGATCACCTGCTGTAATAAATGGAATAAGCGCCTTACGACTTTGCGTTTTCAATAAATCAAATGTTTTCGCAATGCGATTTGTGTTTTTTGTTCCATTCTGTTCATTGAAAAAACTAAAAAAATTTTTTATACCATCGAAGTTAAATGCCATCAATTTACTCTCACGACTCTTTTTAGAAAATTATTACTACACTGACAATGACTGTTACAGGATTAAACCAGACATTTGCGCAACGGTTGCCATATCTTTATCACCTCGCCCGGATAAATTAACCAGCAATAATTTATCTTTTGATAATGTTGGCGCAAGCTTGGCTGCATAAGCCAGCGCATGACTTGACTCTAATGCCGGCATAATACCTTCATATCGACAGAGTGCATGAAATGCATCCAAAGCTTCATTGTCGGTAATTGCAACGTATTCAGCGCGTCCGCAATCTTTAAGCCATGCATGTTCTGGCCCTACCCCGGGATAATCCAGACCGGCCGAGACAGAGTGCGTCTCAATGATCTGACCATTCTCATCTTGAATCAGATAGGTACGATTTCCATGCAGAACACCAGGCTTACCCGTTGATAAAGTGGCTGCATGTTGATGGGTATCAATGCCTTTTCCAGCAGCCTCTACACCAATTAACTGAACATTATTATCACCAATATACGGATAAAATAAGCCAATGGCATTGGACCCCCCCCCTACACAAGCAATTAATGCATCGGGCTGGCGATTAAAAGTCTCTTGCATTTGTATTTTTGCTTCCTTTCCGATAATCGCTTGAAAATCCCTTACCATCATTGGATATGGATGCGGGCCAGCCACAGTACCTATGATATAAAACGTGTTCTCAACATTGGTAACCCAATCACGCATTGCTTCATTTAGCGCATCTTTCAATGTTCGAGAACCAGATTCGACAGGCACTACCGTTGCACCCAATAACTTCATACGATAAACATTGGTAGCTTGGCGTTTAACATCCTCTGAACCCATATAAACTACACATTCCATCCCATAGCGTGCCGCTACCGTAGCACTGGCCACGCCATGCTGGCCTGCGCCAGTTTCCGCAATAACACGTTTTTTGCCCATGCGTTTGGCCAGCAGTGCTTGGCCGATGGTATTGTTTATTTTGTGTGCACCCGTGTGATTTAAATCTTCACGTTTTAAGAGTATCTGGGCGCCGCCTAATTGCTCAGACCATCTTTTAGCATGATAAATGGGACTGGGACGCCCAACGTAATGCTTTAATTCATACGCAAACTCAGCTTGAAAAGCCGGATCGTCGCGATAATGTTCATATTGCTTGCGTAAATCTTCCAAAGCTGAAATCAGTGTTTCCGCAACAAATATACCGCCGTATGGACCAAAATGACCGTCTTTGCTGGGAAGATCATAAGCATTCACGATTGTTTGACTCCTTGCATGAAAGCAAAAATTTTTTTCTCATCTTTTATACCTTTCGAAGCTTCAACACCGCTCGAAACATCAACAGCCCATGGTCGGATCTGTTTAATCGCCATTGCAATATTATTCGGATTTAAGCCACCTGAGAGTATAAGCGGCAATGGCAAATGCTGTGGAATCAAGCGCCAATCAAACGCATGCCCTGTACCACCGGGCATATTCACAGCATAAGTATCAAGTAATAATCCTTTAGCTGTCTTATAACGTTCTGCATATTGTAACAAATCCATATCATGTTTGACTCTAATCGCCTTAATATAAGGTAGCGAAAATTGGTTGCAAAATTCTGGCGTTTCATCACCATGAAATTGCAGCAAATTCAATTTAGCTATCCGAATAGTTTTTTCAACCCAGGTAGTATCTGGATCAACATAGACACCTACAGTACAAACAAAAGGGGGTACCTTTGCGGCAATTTGATACACCGAATCCGGATCAATATAGCGCACACTATGTGGCCAGAAAACAAAGCCGATTGCATCGACTCCCAATTTAATTGCCGCCATCGCATCTTCAAAACGTGTAATGCCACATACTTTCACGCGCACTGACATAAATACTAACAATCCTTACTATGAATTTGATTATATAAAGATAAAGCAGGAAAAAAAGGCATTTCAGAAAATTCCGGCATACACCACATTTGATCATATTTCACATGGATCAAATACAAACCTGCAGAAGAAAAAGTTGGTGCAGCATAACTCCGATTACAACTTTTCAGTAACTCATCCATCCATTCTGGAGAAAATTTACCTTTACCGACGTAAATAAGACAACCCACAATATTTCTTACCATATGTTGTAAAAAGCCATTCGCACTTAACTCAAACACAAAAAGATTTCCATGGCGAGTAATGCTCAAGTGCGTAATTGTTCGTATAGGCGATCTTGCTTGACATTCGGCTGCCCGGAAGGATGAAAAATCGTGTTCACCAATCAAAGCATTACTTGCCAATTGCATTTTTTCCAGAGCAAGCGGTACGTGATACCACCCAACTTTATTATGATGAATACCTGGTCGAGTCGATTGGTTTAATAACAAATACCGATAACGTCGTTCGAGTGCGCTATATCTTGCATGAAACTGATCAGAAACCTCAGTAGCCCACAAGATAGCTATATCATTCGGCAATAATGCATTAGTGCCTCGCATCCATGCATTGAGTGGCCGCTGTACTAAAGTATCAAAATGCACAACTTGGTACAATGCATGCACCCCACTATCCGTGCGTCCCGCAGTGATAATTCGGATTTTTTCTTTAGCTATAACAGATAATGCTGCTTCAAGTGCATCCTGAATTGAACAGCCTTGTAATTGACTCTGCCATCCACAATAGCGACTGCCATCATATTCTAAGACAAGCGCTATACGCACGAATAAAAAGTTGCTTTCAACTCATTAAATGCAATACTGATTACGGATATATGAAAAGCGAAATGCATTATAAATTTTTCAGTAATTTTTTTGCTACTTTCTTTTGTAATGCATCACCATCACGAATAACTTCTTCCAGCATTTCTTTTGCGCCTTCTTTATCATCCATTTCCTTATAAGCTTTGGCCAAATCTAATTTGGTCTCAACTTCTTGCCACTGCTCACTTTTTTCATTCAGATCGGATATTTCATCTTTTTTAGGTGCCAAATTTGAATCTTCAATATTCAAATCAATATCTGCCAACCCAAGTTCGGGCACGTGCGATTTTTTCACATGATCTGAAAATTCTTGCGGGTGATCGAAATCCGCTGCTGTATCTTTCGTGAACTCCTGAACTTTAGGATCTTTATCAATTGCCTGAGATTCAAAGTTTATTACCGGTAACTCAATTTCCTTCGTCGTTTGTTCTTCTGTTAAATTGATATCTGCATGATCTAATTCAAAGTCGATCAAATCATCTTTCTCAGTAGCCTTGCGACCAGAATCGACTGCATCCAGAGAAGGAAATTCTGAATCATCGAAATCCATGCCCTTTTCGTAATCTGGGGGGCTGATAGTTTCCTGAAAATTTACAGGATTATCCGATAACTCAATTTTATCGTCGTCAATTTGATCAGCAACGGCCAATTTCTCAGGAGTAAGATTTTGATCTACTTTGCCGGCTGTATCAGCTAAGTCAAAATCTATCTGATTTTTAGACGCTTCCTCAACATCATCTTTACTTAAGTCAATTGATTGATCTTCAGTTTCCGAAAATCCTAAGATAATTCCCGTATTAGCCTGCGAATGTTCCGTCGAATCTTCATTTTCACCCAATGAATCAGAATGTTGTTGAGTAGGTGATATAGATATATCAACCTGTTCAGCTGGTTCGTCAGAAATAGTTACATTTTTATCAAACTCATCATCGTATCTTGCAGTTTCAGGATACGAATTCATATCTTCATATGTTGCCTCATTTCTCTCATGCTCTGAAAATAAATGATTGCTTTCAGCTTCAGATATTGTATGTGCAGCAGCCGCAGCCGAGGCTAATCGAGATTTCATTTCAGAAGAAAAACCCACAGCTTTCTCGTTCAAATCTTCTGCTTCTGCCGCTTGACTACGGCGTTTCTTAAGGATTAACAATATAATCAGTAATCCTAGAATTACAGCAGCGCCTATATATTCAATGGAATCGGAAACTAAATCGAATAATGATTTTTCTTCCTCTTGTGGTGATACCGGCATTAGCGCTTTTTCAGGCTGAACAATTGGAACCTGCGGTTCTTGAGTCGTAATTTCTTGTGCAGTATCGGTATCAGCAGATACAGGATTAATTTCCTCTAATGGAAGAGTGGGTGATTTAATCTCCGGATTGGTACCTTCCGCCTTTACTTGTGCCTGAGCTAGTACGGAATCTTTCAGCTCGAGCAGGTGCTTCAAATTCTCAATGCTTTTTTCAAGTATAGCCACACGCTCATTAGCTTCTTTCAAAGCAAGATTTCGAGCAATAGCATCTTCTTCCATTACGCGCAAACGGTCTAGCAAAGCAGATTCAGAAGCGGAACCACTGTTATCCGTTAACTGAGCACTCGATAGTCGCAAAACCTCTTTTGCAGATTCACCATCCGCCATGGATTTCTTTTCAATGCTGGTAATAATTTTCCCTTGATCCGACTGACGAATACCAGCAGAAGGCGATTCACTTCTAGTTGCCGCTACTTTGCTTTGATAATTATGCCAATCTTGCACCTGCATTCTAATTTCAGTTCTTGCAGTTGATGCGTCAATTGATGCAACTTCGTTTTTTTCTGGTATTTTTAAAACTGCACCAACTCTAAGTAAATTCATGTTGTGGGCTATGAAAGCATCGCGATTGGCACGATAAAGTGCAACCAGCATCTGATTGAGATCGACACCAGCAGGCAAAACCTGGCGTGCAATCGACGATAACGTATCACCCCGAATTACCGGTCCATACGTATCGAGTTGATTGGCACGATTTAATTGTTTTGGCGAACTTCTCTCTGATCGATTTCGAATACTTGGTATACTTTCGGTTGTATTGGCCGCCACCGGAGGGGTTGAATTGACATTAGGTGCCGCTATGTTTTGCACACTCCCTTCTGAAGGATCAAGCAAAACAGCATATTCTCGTAATATGCGTCCAGAAATCCAATTTAATTCCACCAGAATATTTAGGAATGGTTCATTAATAGCCTGAGGCGAAGTAAGTTTGATATAAGGATTACCATCCGACTTCGATTCTATCGAAAGCTTAATGGTTGAAAAACTAGGCTCATAATTAATGCCTGCCTGAACAAAAGCCTCCCGGGGGGCAATACTCGCTTTTAAAGTTGGAATTTCTTCTCGATTGTTTACAACGATATCAATTTCGGCACTCAGCGGTTGTCCCAGTGCAGAATTAAGTATTAATTTACCGAGCCCCGCAGCATGAATTACGGCGCATGGAAACATCAGGATGATTACAAACAAGCTTACTCTAAAAGCAGTTTTATACACTGAAATACCCTCTTTAGTTTTTTGAAATTAAATATCGGCAGACTAGCATTGTAACGTAATCACAAAAAAATGAGATTATGCCTTGAATTGTAAGTTAAATTTTTTTAATAAATCTTTTTTCATCCATAAAAAGCAATTAATCAATTTAAAAAATTAAATTGTTATTTAATGTTCAACCAGTATGCGCAGCATTCTACGTAAGGGTTCTGCGGCTCCCCATAACAATTGGTCTCCCACTGTAAAAACAGATAAATATTCCCCACCCATCGCAAGTTTACGTAAACGGCCGACCGGTATTGATAAAGATCCAGTTACGGCGGTCGGTGTTAATCTTGAAGTTGTTGCTTCTCGCTCATTTGGAACAACTTCCACCCAATTATTAGAGCTAGCAATAATTTCCTCAACCTCATCCAAAGGTATATCTTGCTTCAATTTAATCGTCAATGCCTGACTATGGCATCGCATAGCACCAACCCGCACGCAGATGCCATCAACAGGTATCTGCCGATCGCTCCTACCTAGAATTTTGTTAGTCTCAGCTTGACCTTTCCATTCCTCACGACTTTGACCATTGGCAACTTCTTTATCTATCCATGGAATCAAGCTACCTGCTAATGGTACGCCAAAATTTTCAGTTGGAAATTTTTTATCGCGCAAGGTGCCAGCAACCTCACGATCAATGTCGAGAATATTCGAATCAGGATTGTTCAATAAATCTTTTGCAACACGATGTGCTTCGCCCATTTGCTGTAGCAATTCACGCATATTTTTTGCTCCGGCACCTGAGGCGGCTTGATAAGTCATCGCACTCATCCAATCCACCATACCTTTCTCAAATAACCCCCCAACTGCCATTAACATTAAACTTACCGTACAATTGCCACCAATATAATTTTTTACGCCATCATGCAGAGCTTGCTCGATTACAGGCATATTCACTGGATCGAGAATGATAACCGCATCTTTCTCCATGCGTAACGCCGATGCAGCATCTACCCAATATCCTTGCCAACCGGATTCGCGCAACTGTTTAAAAACTCCATTGGTATAATCGCCACCCTGACAGGAAATCACGATATCCATTGCTGCAAGTTGATCAATATCAAACGCATCTTTTAAAGGGGGAGTATCTTTGCCGATTTCAGGACCGGTACCGCCTTTCTGGGAAGTTGTAAAAAAGACAGGATCTATTAAGGAAAAGTCTTTTTCTTCCCGCATTCTCTGCATCAAAACAGAGCCCACCATGCCTCGCCAGCCTACAAAACCAACTTGTTTCATTGCTTATCTCTTATCCAAAAATTGACTACCCGTTAATCTAAAAAACGCGTGCGTAAATATTAACTTACTTTACAAGTCCATAACAATTGATTTACGCAACAATTCCACCCTATCTTTCAATCTGTGTTTGCAAAGCTATCACATGCACGCCAATACGGCATCTCCCATGGCGATTGTACCGATTGGATTCATGCCCGTTTCGGCAATATCTTGAGTGCGATGTCCTTGTGCTAAGACTTTTTTAATGGCATTTTCAATCCGTTGCGCCGCTTGTTCCTGGTTAAAGGTATAGCGCAGCATCATCGCAACAGAGAGAATGGTCGCAAGCGGATTGGCCAAGTCCTTGCCTGCAATATCCGGCGCTGACCCATGAATGGGTTCGTATAAACCTTTATTATTGCTATCTAGAGAAGCGGACGGCAGCATTCCAATGGATCCGGTTAACATCGAAGCTTCATCGGATAAAATATCGCCAAACATATTTCCAGTCACAATAACATCAAATTGTTTGGGATTACGAACCAGCTGCATGGCGGCATTATCGACCAGCATATGTGAAAGTGTCACCTGAGGATACTCTTTTGCTACTTCAATAACGACATCACGCCACAGTTGCGTACATTCCAGTACATTCATTTTATCGATGGAGCACAATTTTCCTTGCCGTTTACCCGCTGCCTGAAAAGCCACTTGCGCAATACGTCGTATTTCTGCTTCACTGTAAATCATCGTGTTAAACCCAACACGCTGCCCGTCACGAATTTCAATTCCACGCGGTTTTCCGAAATAAATATCACCAGTCAATTCGCGTACAATCAAGATATCGAGACCCGCTACTACGTCATATTTTAAACTGGAAGCATTCGCTAATTCCGGATAAAGAATAGCCGGGCGCAAATTAGCAAACAAATTAAGTTCTTTCCGGATAGCGAGCAAACCACTCTCCGGACGTTTCTGGCGGGGTAGGCTATCATATTGCGGACTACCTACAGCACCCAGCAATATGGCATCAGCCTGACTGGCAAGCCGATGCGTCGCTTCGGGATAAGGTTCGCCATTCGCATCGACTGCGCACCCTCCAATAAGCCCATATTCCCACTCGATTTTCAAGCCGTCAGCTTTTAACATTTCCATTACACGAATGGCTTGCGTAACAATTTCCGGCCCGATGCCATCCCCTGGCAAGACAGCAATTTTCATCATAATTTCACTCTATCCGATGCACTCATGCAAATAACCACGGTTGCTCATTACGCCGCTTTTGTTCAAATTGCTTGATTTTTTCGGCGTGCTGCAGAGTCAATCCAATCTCATCCAAACCATTTAGCAGGCAGTGCTTGCGAAAAGCATCGACATCAAAATTAAACACCTCATTTTTTGGTGTAGTCACAGCCTGATTTTGCAGATCTACCGTAAGCTGATAATCATCGATCGTTTTAACCGCATCAAACAAATAATCTACTGTTCCGCTATCGAAAATAATCGGTAATAAGCCAATTTTGAAACAATTATTAAAAAATATATCCGCAAAGCTCGGAGCAATAATTACGCGGAAACCGTAATCCTGCAACGACCAGGGGGCGTGTTCACGGCTCGACCCACAACCAAAATTAGCACGCGCCAGTAGTATTTCAGCGCCTTGATAACGCGGTTGATTCAACACAAACTCAGGATTCAGCTTACGTTTTGATGAATCCATACCAGGTTCACCATGATCCAAATAACGCCACTCATCGAATAAATTCTGCCCAAAGCCTGAACGTTTAATGGATTTGAGAAATTGTTTCGGAATGATGGCATCGGTATCCACGTTGGCGCGGTCCAATGGCGCCACCAAGCCTGTAAAAGTATGAAATTTATTCATTTAAAATTGTAATGTTACTTTAAGGGCAATTTCGTTACTGGATGATCGTTATTGGTGCATTTCACGCACATCGACAAAATGTCCGGCAATTGCGGCTGCCGCTGCCATCGCTGGGCTGACAAGGTGCGTCCTGCCTCCCGGTCCTTGCCTGCCTTCAAAATTCCGGTTTGAAGTCGAGGCACAACGTTCACCTACGGCCAAGCGGTCATCATTCATGGCAAGACACATAGAGCAACCGGGTTCACGCCATTCAAATCCGGCCGCGAGAAAAATTTGATCCAATCCTTCTTGCTCGGCTTGTTTCTTAACCAAACCGGAACCAGGAACAACCAATGCCTGCTTGATATTTGCAGCTATATGCTTGCCATTCACAATTTGTGCCGCTGCACGTAAATCTTCAATGCGCGAATTCGTACAAGAACCAATGAATATCTTGTCGAGCATGATTTGCCGAATCGGCGTATTAGGGCTCAAACCCATGTAATTCAACGCCTGCTCGATATCATGGCGCTTCCCTTCATCGGCAATATGTGAAGGATCAGGCACCGTACCGTCAATCGTCGTGACCATTTCAGGGGATGTCCCCCAGGTCACTTGGGGTTTGATTTGTGCAGCGTCAAGTGTGACGGTCCGGTCAAAAACGGCATCGGCATCACTATGCAGTGTGCGCCAATATGCAACAGCCTTGTCCCATAATTCACCTTGCGGTGCAAAAGGCCGCCCTTTGATGTAATTAATCGTAATATCGTCAACCGCTACCATACCCGCACGTGCGCCAGCTTCTATCGCCATGTTGCACAATGTCATACGCCCTTCCATCGATAACGCCCGAACAGCGCTTCCCGAAAATTCAATGGCATAACCTGTCCCGCCGGCAGTACCAATCTCTCCAATTATTGCCAAAGCGATATCTTTTGCAGTAATTCCCCGGCCCAATTCACCTTCTACGGAAATTTGCATGGTCTTAGATTTCTTCATTAACAGGCACTGCGTTGCGAGAACGTGTTCCACCTCAGAAGTGCCGATGCCAAATGCCAGACAACCAAATGCGCCATGCGTGCTGGTATGGGAGTCGCCACAAACAACCGTCATACCAGGCAATGTCGCGCCTTGCTCGGGGCCGATAACATGCACGATACCTTGACGTAGATCATTCATTTTGAATTCGGTAATTCCCAGCTCATCGCAATTCTGATCAAGCGTATCGACTTGCAAACGCGATATAGGATCGTGGATGCCGTGGCTGCGATCCGTAGTCGGCACATTATGATCCGCGACAGCAAGGATAGAATTCAGCCGCCAGGGCTTCCGCCCAGCCAGTTTTAAACTCTCGAATGCTTGCGGACTCGTCACTTCGTGCACTAAGTGGCGGTCAATGTAAATTAAAGTCATGCTGTCAGAATCGTCGGACTCAGCATGCACCGCATGTTGACTCCACAGCTTATCGTATAACGTTTGCATTATGCAGATTCATTTTTTGAAAAAATGTCGAATTATCCCATAAAGTTTATTGATTCAACAAACCAAGTAATGTAATTGCATTATTTACTGAATGATTTCATTTTAAAAACGATCAAAACCAAACCCAGCAATGCCACCGCAGCACTGATAAAAAATGTGATATCCGCACCCAGCCAATCCCACGTATAACCGCTAAATACCGCACCCCAAGCTCCGCCCAGTCCATAAGCAACACTGGTATAGATCGCTTGACCGCGTGTCTGATGACGGCCTTGAAAAAAATGATGAATCGCCATCATTGCTGCCACGTGATGCGCGCCATAAGTCGCTGCATGCAATACTTGCGCAAGTATCAACATGATTGGCCATGCAACATATTGACCGATTATCAAAAAGCGAACGATCGCGCAGGCGAAACTGAAAATCAGAATTTTTTTTACACTAAAATGCCGCATTAACCACGGCATAACGAAAAAAATGCCAATCTCGCAAATTACCCCTATCGCCCATAACCAACCGACAAATCCTTTGTCGTAACCGTTGTCAACCAAATAAATTGAAAAAAACGTATAGTAAGCGCCATGAGCAAACAACATGAGCAGACTGGAAATCAGAAACGCCACGACTTCCGGTCTTCGGTAAATCTGTTTTATTGAATGTAAGCCACTGGTATAACTGATAATTTCTTTTTCAGGAATTTGATAAGAAAAAAATACGATACCTAATTTAAGTCCCAATACAATCCACAACAGCCAATAAATTTCGATATTCTCCAACAAGTAACCAATCCCAATAACTGCCACCACAAACCCAACCGATCCCCACGAACGAATACGGCCATATCGATCTGTGTAATCTCCTAAATGTGAAAGGGTGATGGCTTCCATCAACGGCAATGATGCACTCCAAAAGAAACTCATTAGTAACATGACACAAAAAATCCAAGCAAATGATTCACCCCAGAAAAAACCACAAAAACTTACACAACCACATATTGCAGCTATTTGTACAACCCGGATACGCTTACCTGTATGATCAGCCAACCAACCCCACACGGCTGGAGAAAAAATTCGCGCAACGAGCAACAATGACATCAAAACACCTATTTGCAATGCACTAAAAGATAGCGATTGCAAATATAAGCTCCAGTAAGGTGCAAAAGCGCCAATAAAAGCAAAATAGAAAAAATAAAAACCAGATAAGCGCCAATAAGGTAGTGAATGCATAAAATCAATACAATTGACTCAGTGACTATTAAAACTGAAAAATTACACTATGGATTTAGCTTGGGAAAGTAACAAAATACACGTCGGGTTCGACTATATGGCAGTTTAAGTAAGCGACTGTCATTTTTCACTTTTCTTAAAATGGGTTTTACAACACATTCTAAATAACCTACTTCACTAAATTGATTAAGATAATATTCACTAAGAGCGTAGCAAATCCAAGTATCAACCAATTTTTCCCTGCTTTTTTAGCCTCCGGATGGTCTTTTCGAAAATAAGTGTATCCCATCGCTATGCCGACAATTGGAAAAACAAGTGTTACAACAATAATTGCAATATTGAGTCCTAGTGAAACTACTGGTTTTTGTTTCACAAATACGGAAGATGATTTTTCATTAGCCGCTGACAAAGTAGCAGTCGATTGGGTATCGTCGGAAATATTTTGCCCAGCATTTTTGCGCTCACTGCTCTCTGCATTCACCTGAGTTTGTTGTGGCAAACTTTCATGGCACACCATACAAGATTTAACTTGATCGGTATTTTCTGCTCCACATTTTGGACAAATCATATTAAATCCTTGTAATAAAATAATAAACTATCTTAATATTAACCATTGACAGGTCTCAACTATCATTAATACTATCATCTCCCACAATGCGAATAAAACAAACACTGCCGATCGGTAGATGTTTTCTACACAAACTGGCCAGCTGCATAACCCGACGACCATGCCCATTGAAAATTAAACCCGCCCAACTGACCTGTGACATCTACTACTTCCCCAATAAAATATAGTCCGGGGACGTGCTTGGATTCCATTGTTCTCGATGACAATTCGCGCGTATCAATGCCACCAAGCGTAACTTCTGCCTTTTTATAACCTACAGTCCCACTTGGGGTAATCTGCCAATCGTGCAATGCGGTTGCAATTTGGCGCAATTCGATATCGCGATATTGATTGACAGGTTCTATAGCCAAACCAAGCTGTGCAAATATTACGGCGCACCAAGCCTGCACAAATCGTTTGGGTAAGTATCGCGTCATCACAGTAGACAATTCCGTCCCACTTTGTCGGTATGTAAAGAAAATTTTCTGCATATCCTGTTGCGGCAGCAGATTAATGTGCAGCGCCTCTCCCGGCTGCCAATAAGAAGAAATTTGCAGGATGGCCGGACCACTTAAGCCGCGATGCGTAAACAAAATATTTTCACGAAAGGTGGCACCGCCGCAACTGACTTCCGCATCCAACGATACGCCTGCAATATCTTTAAAAGCATAAAAATTCTCAGTTGCAAAAGTTAATCCAACTAAACCGGGCCGCAAAGCTGTTACTGGGATACTAAATTGATTAGCGATCTGATAACCCAAAGCTGAGGCGCCTATTTGCGGTATCGATAAGCCGCCTGTTGCAATTACTAGCGATTCCGCAATGACCACATTGCGTTCTGTCGTCAGAATAAAACGCCGCCCTGCCTCGCTCGTCGCCTCAGCGATAGGAAAAGTGTATTCGACTTGCTTAATTTGCGAAGGCATTTGCCAACCTACTCCTGCATCAGCACATTCACATCGCAGCATATTGATAATTTGCTGTGAGCTATCATCACAGAACAATTGCCCGTATTTTTTCTCATGATAACGAATACCATGCTTATCAAGCAGTGCAATAAAATTTTGGGGGGTAAATCGCGCCAATGCGGAACGGCAAAAATGAGGATTATTGGAGAGAAAATTTTCTGCGGCAGTGTGACGATTGGTAAAGTTACAGCGTCCACCCCCGGAAATACGGATTTTTTCGGCTAGCTTAAGTGCATGATCGATCAGTAAAACGCTTCGGCCTCTTTTACCAGCCTCAATGGCACACATCATGCCAGCAGCACCCGCGCCAATGATGGCGACATCCTTGCATATCTGTTTCACAACCACTGACTAAAACATGCGCCAGTAACTTTTGGCAACAGTAATACTTAGTTGGATGGCATATCCAACCGGTATGCTATCATCATGACGATAAACAGAATAAGTGATAATACGATGCGTATGGTCAACGATCTGACCATACGAGTCGAATGGCCTTGGTCCTTAAACATATAATAAAGCGCTGATCCTAAGTTATACAGTATGATCAGAAATAATAGGATTGCAAATATTTTCAATGGATTATTCCTACAAAAAATTCAATGGATGCGCCAAAGTTTAGCCGAGTTTCATTCATTGTCCAATAGTTATTTCGTGCAAAAATTATCAGCCAATTTTCCAATGCCTCCAGCCAACAACTTACCACCCGCTATTTTTTTGATGGGTCCTACTGCCAGTGGCAAAAGTCAAATTGCCTTGGAAATCGCAACGCATTTCCCAGTCGAAATTGTCAGCGTCGATTCTGCGCAAGTTTATCGTTTTATGGATGTAGGCACAGCAAAGCCTAATCAGGCGACATTATCGCAAATACCGCATCATCTCATTAATATTATCAATCCGGATCAGCATTATTCAGCCGCGCAATTTCGCGTTGATGCTTTAAATATTATGAAAGCCATCACACAACGCAACAAGATTCCTTTATTGGTTGGAGGCACCATGCTCTATTTTCGCGCCTTGCAAGAAGGCTTGGCGGAATTGCCTTCTGCTGATGCAAATCTGCGCCTGTCAATTGAGCGCATGGCTAAAGAATCAGGCTGGCCAGCCATGCATAAAAAACTTGCAGAATTGGATCAGGAAACCGCAGCACGTATTAAATCAACGGATAGTCAACGTATTCAACGTGCTCTGGAAGTATGTTATTTAACGCAACAACCACTGTCTGAATTATTAAAAAATCCTAAAACAGCAGACTTTCCGTACCGCGCGATTAACATTGCACTCATTCCCAAAGAACGCAGTCAATTACATGAACGTATTGCAATACGCTTTGAAGCGATGTTGCGTAATGGCTTAATTGATGAAGTCGAATTCATCCGCCGCCAATTTGCCTTTCTCACTAACGAATCTCCGTCAATGCGTTGTGTCGGTTACCGTCAAACTTGCCTTTTTTTGGACGGTGAACTCAATGTATCAGAATTACACGACAAGGGAGTTGCCGCCACTCGTCAACTCGCTAAGCGACAATTGACATGGCTGCGTAACATGGAAATGCACACTCGCCAGGAATTTAATTGTTTAGCGGATGATGCAAGCACTCAAGTGCAGATTTTTTTACAACAAATACTCTCTGAAATTTGACGAGCAATAGACGATTGTGCTGATACCTCCATGGGATTTTGAACCATTAGCTTGTATAGATATGAAAGGTAGGTTTATGATTCCAATCATTTAACAAAAACAATAAGTAGAACTGACAAAACAATCAGAGCAAGAATTTTTTTCTGATGTTACAAGTGTTTCAGTTAATCCAATAACCCTTAATAGGAATGAAATATTATGCCAGTTAATTTAAAAAAAATTTTCTTATCTCTACTATTAGCGATTACCTTTATTTTGTACGGTTGCGAAAACTACGCAGAAAGAACGCACAAATCCTGGGTACCACCACCATCTGCACCGGTTTACGACGACTCAAGCATTTATGCGCGCATCTCAGCCGCGATTCAAACTGATCCGGTTTTACAAGGAACGCAAATCGAAATTAAAGTCAAAGATGGTCATGTCACCTTGAATGGCACGGTCAAAAACGATGACCAACTCACTCGTGTCAATATGCATGCTTGGATTGTCGATGGTGTAAAGAACGTAGACAATCAGATTGCCAAAAATTGATCAACGCCCATCATTCAAAACATAAAAGCCCCAAGTGGGGCTTTTGTGTTTTTACTGTTTTGCTGAAATAATAATGATCAGATACCCCGCAGCAGTTCATTAATACCGGTTTTCGAACGGGTTTTAGCATCTACTTGCTTCACTATTACAGCACAATACAAACTGTATTTTCCATTCTCCGCAGGCAAATTACCTGAAACGACAACTGACCCCGGAGGAATGCGTCCATAACTGACTTCACCTGTTTCACGATTATAAATCTTGGTGCTCTGTCCAATATACACACCCATAGAGATCACTGAATTTTCGCCGACAATTACACCCTCTACAATTTCCGAACGAGCGCCAATAAAACAATTATCCTCGATGATAGTGGGATTGGCCTGCACAGGCTCCAATACGCCCCCGATACCAACACCGCCGGATAAATGCACATTTTTACCGATCTGCGCACACGATCCAACCGTAGCCCAGGTATCAACCATTGTGCCTTCATCGACATAAGCACCGATATTGACATACGACGGCATCAACACCACGTTGCTGGCTATGAATGATCCTTTGCGCACAGCCGCAGGGGGCACGACACGAAAACCACCATCGCGAAAATCCCTGGAACTGTAATCAGCAAATTTTGACGGTACTTTATCAAAATAATTGGAAAATCCACCCTTGATGAAACTATTGTCTTCGATGCGAAATGACAACAATACCGCTTTCTTAATCCATTGATGCGTTACCCATTCCCCAGCAATTTTTTCCGCCACACGCAACTTGCCGCTATCCAACATAGCGAGAACTTGCGTAACGGATTCTTTCAAGCTGGCATCGACAGTGCGCGGCGTAATTTCGGCACGCCGATCGAAAGCGGCTTCAATAATGGTTTGCAATTCATTCATAATCATCCTTAATAATTTAAATTCAACCTGATCGGCTCAGACGAGCTGAGTCAACATGGCCTTAATTCGATTCATAGCTTCGCTACACTCCTGTGGTGACGCAACCAGCGCAATCCGGACAAAATTTTCTCCCGGGTTGACTCCGCGTGCATCACGAGCAAGAAAACTGCCCGGCAGCACGGTCACATTATAATCTTGATATAACCGCTTGGTGAATTCGGTATCACTGATAGGCGTCCTGATCCATAAATAAAAACCTGCATCAGGCATTTTTACTGTCATTTCATCGGACAATATTCGTATTGCATCCAAGAATTTCTGCGCATATAAGCGACGATTTTCCACGACATGCGCTTCATCCCTCCAAGCCGCTGCACTAGCGGCCTGAACAGCAGGATTCATCGCAGAACCATGATAAGTTCGATACAATAAAAATTTGTCTAACAGCTCGGCATCACCAGCAACAAAGCCAGAGCGCAAACCGGGTACATTCGAACGTTTCGACAGACTGTTAAACACCACTAAACGTGTGAATCCTTCACGACCGAGTTGCTGTGCTGCTTCCAGAGCACCCAGTGGCGGATTTAATTCATCACAGTAAATTTCTGAATAACATTCATCAGAAGCAATTACAAAACCATAGCGGTCTGATAACGCAAACAACTCGCGCCATTCTTGTAGTGTCATAACACCACCAGTAGGATTATTGGGCGAACATACATAAATCAATTGCGTACGTGACCACACCTGATCACTCAATTGTAAAAAATTGAGCGCAAAATGATTCTGTGGCATGGTGTTAATGAAATATGGCGTTGCTCCCGCCAATAATGCCGCGCCTTCATAAATCTGGTAAAAAGGATTGGGGCAAACCACCACCGGGCGATCGGCACTGGCATCGATTATGGCTTGAGCGAAAGAAAACAATGCTTCACGGCTACCATTTACCGGAATAATTTCAGTCGCCGGATCAATTTCCGATACTTTGAAGCGGCGTTTTATCCACTCGGCAATGCTATTGCGCAGGTCAAATGTTCCCAGTGTCGTAGGATAAGTCGATAGTCCATTCAAATGATCAATCAATGCGTGGCAAATAAAATCAGGTGTAGCATGCTTCGGTTCACCGATTTGTAGTTCGATAGGTTTCAATGCTTGATTGCATGCCGTACCTTCGAGCAGTTGACGTAGTTTTTGAAACGGATAAGGTTGTAGATGATTCAGATTTGGGTTCATTCCATATTTGATAGTGGAGACACCAGTGACCAGCTTTTTTACTGACGCCCCTGGTAGATTGCGTTATTTATTACGTGTAGATTATAAGATGTGTAAATAAGAATGACTATAAAAAATCTCGACGAGTAACCAGTTAACCCATCAGCCACTGGAGTGTCGCAAAGAAAAATCAGTTTAATCAATAAATAAAATATTTTATTGATGCATAACACAGGCTTTAGCGAGAGTATGCCAATATCAAGTGGAACACAATTGCTCGATTCAAAACGCCTTTTTTTCCCTTGCCTTACTCACAAAATGAAATCAGTTGCATCTAATGCAATCAAACCTGACAAGCGGATTGTCATATCGGCAATTTGATTGCCATCAATGTCAAAAAATACATTAGTAATATTACTGGGTACATTTTTCACAAATCGCACTTCTGCACCTGCACCGGTGAAAGCGGCATTGCCACGAAAAGTAAATGAAGCATTGCCAACACCCGCACCATTCGCATCAATTGCAGCAACATCAATATCATCAAGTCCATGCACGAAATCCTTGATAACATCGATTTGGTTGGAGCTATCGGCAGCAACAAGATAAATAAAATCGTCAGCGCCACCGCCTCCGATTAATATATCGGCACCGCTTCCTCCAATGATTTTGTCAGCTCCGCCTTGTCCTTTGATATTATCGTTACCAGTATTACCAATCAGTTCATTAGCTATTGCATTACCTGTGATGATATCGACAGCGCTACCTCCGGTGGCATTCTCTATCAATACACCCTTTGCAATAGTATACCCTCCATTGATACCGTTCACGACCGATAAATATCCCCCTCCTCCAATCGCATGAAGCAGAGTTGCAGGACGCAAATCTATTATTGCATTTTTTGTCGATGCATTAAGAATAGTGTCAATGCCGGCTGTATCCCAAATACATGAATAATACGTTCCCGGCAAGTTAACTGCACTCAAAGTATAAACATCGTTTGCCGTATGAAAACTTGTGTTGGCACCATAAAGAAATTGCAGAGCTGCGATATCGAAAGCCATAGGCGTGCCTTCATACCCATATCCTGAAATGCTACTAGGAACCAATGGACCGTTAGGACCTAATTGCCAGCCGTCATTATAAGACATCATGGTATAGACACCCTGGTTTAAATTGAAATCGCCATAATCTTCAAAACCATTTATAACACCTGGAAAATTAGGCTGACCTCCTCCTCCTGCATCGTGAGGATGTTTTAATCCAATGGCGTGACCCAGTTCATGGATAAAAGTAATGAAGTCATAGCCGCCCTGCCGGAGACTCGTATAATCTGTTGAAAAATAAGCATCAAAATTTGCAATCGCTGCTCCTTGCTGACTAACTACTGGACCTACATCTTCACCAGGAGGAACCGATGCACCCAGATCGCCACTCGCATCGTGGTTGTTAACAGCGCCAACAATGATGTCTGCATCTGCCTGGCTGACAGCCACTCTAAAATCAATATTGCAAATATTTTCAATCAGTTCGAAAGCGCGCTGAAACGCCGCGACTTCTTGCACAGCGGTATTTGCCGTAACAGCAATACCACCAAAATCGAAAACTTCACTTCCACTTTGACCAGCAATATATACCTTCAAGCGTGTGCCCGCCATTGGATCATTCCAGTGCTTGCCCCAAAATAAACCATCAATGTATGCATTACCAGCTAATGGGCTGGCGATAGGATTAGAAAATGCCATTTGCTCACCATCCTCACTATGATCCCAACTAATTGAGCCAAACTATATTCTACTCCATACAGTTCATCACTAAAATGATAGTAAGGCATTATTATAAAACCCAGTCGTTCTAAAAATAGAGGAGGTACAAAGAACTTATTTACAAACCGTTATAACAAAACCTCAATCGATTTTGGAACTGTGAAATAAACTGTTGAGCCTACATTTGGTTGTGAGTTAATCCATATTTTTCCATGGTGATATTCCACCACTTTTTTACAAATCGACAATCCGATGCCGGTACCTACATACTCTCTACGAGTATGAAGTCGCTGAAAAACCTTAAAAATGCGCTCTAAATATTGTTCTTCTATGCCAATTCCATTATCAGCCACTGAGAAAACCCATTCGACAAGATTTTCTTCGATACCGATGTGAATTTTAGGCGGTTGTTCTCTTCGGAATTTAAGTGCGTTATTAATTAAGTTATTGAATAACTGAATAAGTTGAAATGGAATACCTTTTACTATTGGAAGCTTCTCATGCGTAATTACGGCATTGCACTCATTGATTACCACCAATAAATCTGTCAATACATTATTTAGTAATTTCTCGCAATCAACTTCTACCAATGCCTGATTACCGTCAATCTGCGCATAGGTTAACAAATCAGCGATCAGGGCCTGCATCCGATCAGTTCCAGAAACAACATGAGAAATCAGTGTATTAGCACGTTCATCTAATTGATGATCACTGTATTTTCTCAGCATTTGAACAAAACCGTTAATCGCGCGCAAAGGTTCTTGTAGATCATGTGTGACTACATAAGCGAATTGTTCGAGTTCGCTGTTGGAACGTACGAGTTCCTTAATTTGTGCCTGCATCTTCTCTGCCGATTGTTTATAAGTCGTAGCATCCATCCAGATTACAACGTATTTACCGGAAAATTGCGTAGCATCAACAATCGGTACTAGGGTTGCCTCTATCCAATAAAAAAAGCCTTCAGGTGTACAATTCTTCAAACTTCCTTTCCAGACCATACCATTAGAGATGGTATCCCATAGTGTTTTGCTAGAATCCTCGCAATAAAATGCTGAATGAATAACCCGATAATCCTGCCCTAACAGTTCTTCCGCCGAATATCCCGATATTGAACAAAATTTTTTACTGGCATAGTTTATTTTTCCACTTGTATTGGTTATCGCCAAACCAACATGCTGACCTACTGCGTTTTCAATCGATTGAGCGTCTTGTAGCAATAGTACTTGGGCATCTGCAGCTTGTTCTCGCTGCAATCGGAATGCAATATCATTGGCTATATTTTGCAAGTAAATAGCATCTTCATTTTCTGACCATTTTATGAAGCTGATATCTTTATAAAAAAGACTCACCTGACCACAATTTTTACCGTCTATCAAAATCGGAGCAGAAAATTTAGACGCTAAAGGATACGGAAAATTATCTGATTTATAACACTTATCATGAATCTCTATCAAAGGAAAAAAATGGTCATCCTGACTCCATACCAAGCTCATTTTCTTGATAATAATCGGGCACAACTCATCCACTAACTGAACTCTCTGTATTGCTCGCGAAATCTCATAGAGATGTAAGAATTTAACAGATTTTTCCTGGCTTTCAGTTTCATTCATACGGCAAATATAAATAAGTTGTAAATAAGGTCTCACTTCATAATTAAAGATACTTACTGAGTCATTTGCGCTCAAACAAGCAAGTTAAATTGTTTCTTTTAGTGTTATTCCAAGCCTTTCAAATATCAAATAATACCCCCACTTGATTGTCAATATTGAACAAAATAAGTGGATCCACTCATTGCAAAAATATAACAACAGGCTACCCTTAAACACGTAGAAAAGAGTCTACATTGCATCAATCAAAAAATTTTGATGCAACGAGAAATCTATGCATTATGTTACTTAATTAAACAAAATGGAGGATTATGATGGCAACAACATACGGCACGACGAGTGCGAGTACGAGCGCGAATTATGACATG
>CADEDJ010000019.1 GCA_902826055.1 uncultured Nitrosomonas sp.
GATACGCTATAGCGCAATACTTGCCCGCATACTCCGAGTACCCGATTGCAAGCACCCGATGCACTAGATCATCAGCCCCTTCTGTTTAATGATGTGCATCATATTGAGCAATTGCGCAGTGCTTCGATTGCACTGATGGGATACATGCCGCGATAGAGTGAAATACATCTACTTCAAGCTGACGGAGTACACACTTAGCATAGTCTTTTGTCCATGCGTGCTCTTTGTATGCCACTCAACATGTACAACCTTGAAACTATTAGCGACAGCTTCTTTTGATTTTTGCTTATTGTGATCTGACGATCAGAGGAGAAATCAATATTACGTGCAAGCTTCACACATTCAGCTTGAACGAGACTTACTTCAAACTCACAACAGGGTAAGCGCCCAAAGATATATGGATTTTTCTTTGTCATGGATTTATAGCGTAGCTGCCAATACTTGCGGCTATCTTCATGTACTCATGAGATATAAACCTTGGGCATCATGAAGCTTGCGGATTTTGACGCCTTCCGCCGTTGCAGTCTCACAAGAAATGTCAGTTAACAATTCTTTGATAGCCATAATGTGGTAACTTTTTATATGGTGAAAATAGTAGCCACATTTGTTAATAGCTTCTGCGGGACATTCTAGACTACTAACTTCTCGTCAAGTAGCTTGTTCATTGTGTTTCGTGGATTGTCTTGGATTTCTATGGAATGGAGGCGGGGGTCGGAATCGAACCGGCGTAGACGGCTTTGCAGGCCGCTGCATGACCACTCTGCCACCCCGCCATTATTGCATGGTTTTCAGCGTGCTGTGAATCTTACGGGAAAAGCCTGTAACAGACCATTCGATTTCCGGCAATAAAATAACATTTCGCATATGCCATTTTCATTAGAAAATGGAGCGGGAAACGAGGCTCGAACTCGCGACCCCAACCTTGGCAAGGTTGTGCTCTACCACTGAGCTATTCCCGCAATATGAAACTCTTGTGTGAATTAGACCACTACAGAAACAAAGGGTGGATTATAGTGATGCTATATCTTTTGTCAAGAAATGCGATTTTATATTTATTGATATTATAAATGGTTACATTGGATTAAAAAAATAAGCATTCACAATACACCAGGAGTAAGTATTAGATCGAGATCTTCAATAGCCTCAACTGCTTATCTTTATAAAGCTTTATTGTACGAGTCTATTTACTTATCTACTCGCTTATAGTGTAAATCAAATATATGTCAGTAGCACCCGTCTAGTTTTCAATAATAAATTGCTTCGCTCTACGCTAATAACTGTTGATTTTTTCAACACCAGCAAAAACCACAATCATTTGCGCTAATATTCAAAATACGAGCACAATCTCATGTAGAGATATTCAAACGACTAATCACCTGTTTCTATAAATTTCACCCACCTTATTTAGTTGCACTGAGAAATCCCGCCCTTGTCTGAAACAACCAGGTAAATTAACCTAAGCTAACAGCGAAAACCTTTTTCACTCAACATTTCTGTGCGAGTGACTATACGGAAATTTCTTTTGTTTTATAATGCCTTTGCCATTCCATGGTTTCGTAACCAAGGAAATCAGTAAAAGAAATATCCTACAGGTTTTTAAGAATTTGCTTATTCATTTGTCAAATTAATAATCGCAATATTAGTATCTTCAAATCAGAATACAAAAAAAATCGATCAATAAGTATCTGTTTTTTTAGATCGGGTGTATTCTATATTTTCGAACGTATGGTATTAACGAGTTGTGAGGAGAAATTCAAATGGAACAGTCTGAAATTCAAATCAATCGTAAAATTAGCCAATCTCAATCTTTAAGTAAGCAAAAAAATATCTATCCATTTTATGAAGCAGGTCATTTAAGACGTGCAAAAATGCATGCAGCACGTTACATAGATTCAATCGACAATAAACAATTTTTAAATTCAACTTTATACCAATTGCTAGAAGCTAGTTTGATGTTGGAGACTACAGATTGCGATGTTCTTGCTGCTTACCTTAGACACTCACCTGCTGTTATCCGTACTGAGCTTCAAAAAATACATCGTTTTCTTAATCATCCAGAAAAATCTCTAAGAATGTTTACAAAATAACATTGAAAGAAGCATTATATTTGCTGGAGAGTATTTACAAGTGCTTTAAGAACCAATCCCCTGCATACTCGGCAGCTTGTTCCAAAGTACCTGGTTCTTCGAATAAATGCGTTGCCCCAGGTACGAGAACAAGTTTTTTTTCGCATTTCATCCATGCAAATGCTTGCTCATTCAGTTCAATCACTGTGTAATCTTCACTACCTACAATAAGCAAGGTTGGCGAAGCTACCTGTACTAATGCGGTTTCACCAGCCAAATCAGGACGCCCTCCTCGGGATACCACAGCAGCGATAGTAATACCTATTTCTGCTGCTGCGCGCAGCGCTGCGGCCGCACCTGTGCTAGCACCAAAATAACCGATTCGTAGCGTCTTAGTTTCAGGATTTTCCCGCAACCAGGCTGTTGCGGCAAGCAAGCGTTGTGTTAGCAAATCTATATCAAAACGTACTGCATAGTCCCGTTCTTCACTCGTTGTTAATAAATCGAACAATAGCGTGCCAATACCTTGTTGCTGCAATACTTGCGCTACAAAAACATTGCGTGGACTCAAGCGGCTGCTGCCGCTACCATGAGCAAACAACACTACACTTTTTGTGTCCGCTGGCAATACCAGCTCGCCATTGAGTCTAACGGGACCGGCCGGTATTTTGACAGTAGCCATTACACGCTCACTCCGATCCGAACTGGAATGCGCTGCCTGCCAAATTGCCCGGTAAATTGCTCAAAGCGGCCCGCAATTGGTGTTTGGCAATATTTACAGCAACCATCCGCAGTCAATTGGTAATTTTTTATTTCATACCAATCACGCACAACCAGTTCACTCGCACATGCCGGACAGTAGGTGGTATCGCCTTCAAGATTATGCACGTTACCCGTATAGACAAATTGTAAACCGGCATCCAATGCGATTTTTCGCGCCTGAATCAGCGTACCGGCAGGTGTGGAAGGAATATCATTGAGCTTATAATCCGGATGAAATGCACTAAAATGCAACGGCACATCAACACCCAGTTCCTTGACAATCCATTGGCTCATTGCGCTGATTTCTTGTTTGGAATCATTAAGGCCTGGAATTAATAATGTTGTCAGTTCGACCCATACATTGGTTTCGTGCTTCAGGTACTGTAATGTTTCGAGCACGGGCTGCAGATGCGATCCTGTTTGCTTGACATAGAATTCTTCAGTAAATGCCTTGAGATCAACATTTGCTGCATCCATTTTGCTAAAAAAATCGCGCCGTGGTTGCGGATGAATATATCCCGCCGTTACAGCAACCGTTTTAATGCCTCGAACATGACAAGCATCTGCGACATCCATGGCGTATTCAGCGAAAATTACTGGATCGTTATAAGTGAAAGCAACACTCCTGCAGCCCAATTCATCTGCCTTACGAGCAATATCTTCGGGGCTTGCCTGATCAAGCAATTTATCAAAACTGCGTGACTTGGAAATATCCCAATTCTGGCAAAACTTACACGCAAGGTTACAACCGGCCGTTCCAAATGATAAAACGCTACTACCGGGATAAAAGTGATTTAATGGTTTTTTTTCAATCGGATCGATACAAAAACCGGATGAGCGTCCATAAGTCGTCAAAACCATAATATCCCCGACTCGACCGCGAACAAAACAAGCCCCTCGCTGCCCATCATGCAACTTGCAATCACGCGGACACAAGTCACACTGAATCCGCCCGTCTTCTAATAGGTGCCAATATTTGGCAGGATGCTGCTGAATGGCACTAATAGGTTCATCCATACAAATGCTCCTCATTAAAATAGTCAGTTTCGCGCCACTTAGTGGCTGTATAGTAAGAAAGTTTGATACCGTCACTCCAGAAATATTCAGATAATCCAGCTTTAGACTTCAACTTGGCAAGAAACTGCCGGGGTTGTGGAAGCATTTCCCAAACTTGAGGTAAGAATGTGCTGCGATAGTGTTTATACTCGAACACAACGCCATCAATGTTTGGCCGTAATTGCGCTAATGCTTCCACTTCATTGTTAAAACTAAGTGGCTGAAGCTCGGAAAGCAACGACACTTCAACATCGACAGCATCCAGCTCATCGGCCGCTACGGGTTTGAAGCGAGGATCATACAACGCTGCCGATATGGCATTGTTTCTTACATCTTCAATCAACGGATTTGAAGCGTACAAAGAGCCGATACAACCGCGTAGCATGCCTTCTTGTGTCAAAGTAACAAATGTAGCTCCCGGCTTCAAAAGCCAAGGCATATTTTCGTCGATTGCCATAGGCACGTGAGATATACGCAATGTACGTGAAATCGCGCCACGTGCAATGTTAAGCAATATTTTCCCTTGTTCATTTCCTTCAAGTATCATAGCGATTATCCTTTCTCAATCAAATGCAATTGCAGCATAACCAACGACTTGATCCCGCGAACCCGCAGTATCCCCGGAATTTCTCAAATCCAACAAATGCGGCGTCAAATGATATTTCCAGGCAGCTTTGATCAAGCCATTGACAGGAATACATCCACACGCGCGATCACTATCGCTCAATTGCCTTAATTGCACTATCGATCGAACTGTTTCATCGTCGAAATGCTGCGCCGTCGTATACGGTAGATAATGCGAAAGGTCTGAGCTAATTACGACTAATGTTTCATCCCCCCCCCATACACAATCCAAGACTTCCGCAACCGCGTCGGCTGATACCATGCCTACCGCCAATGGTAATAAAGTAAATTCACCTAACACGCTCTGCAAAAAAGGCAATTGCACTTCTAAAGAATGCTCCAGCGCATGCGCTTCGTTACTGACAATTATTTGCGGCAAATGCACAATCGTCTTCACAAGAGCAGCATCCAGTTTTATATTACCCAATGGTGTAGCAAAAGCGTCTGCTTTGGGCAAAGCCAATCCATGGATAGCAACACGATGCGCAGGACCGAGCAAAACCACCTTTTGAATCCTAGCCGAAACAGATCTCAAATTAGCATACGCCGTTGCAGCAATAGCTCCGGAATAGATATATCCAGCATGCGGTACAATTAATGCTTTTGGTTTGACATCACACGATTTCGCTTTTGTAAGCAAATCTTGTATATCATGGTGTAATTGACTTGCATCGGCAGGATAAAACATCCCTGCAACTGCAGCCGAACGAATCGTGATCATCATATCCTCTCTTTCACTCATCTTTGATTACCTATTGCATAAGACAAATATTTAAGAAAAAGATTGCAACGACTGAATCATACTTTGCGCAGCAAACTGTAAAATTTATCCCAATAAATCATTTAGATAAGAAAAGATCGAGATATAAAATTCTACACTCAAAACAATATACTCATAGATACGTAGATTTCGATAATAACGTGAAGTAAGCAGCCATAAACTTTTGTACGCGCGCTTAATTAACAATTAAGTACCCGCTAGTGTGCGCGCATAATTTATAACATTGCCTCACGCATGAAGAAATTTGTATTATTCTTAAAAAATATCCTTTTGCCTTCTTTATTGTCTTTTTGCATTTATTTATGTAACTATGACATTGATTTAATAGAGAATGTATGTTAATCAGTCTAATTGTCACGCCATATAGGAATTACCCAATGAAAATCAATGTTACTTATCGAACGACAAGTATTTACTGCTCTACTAAAGTCAAACAAAGTTTATTAGCAGTATTATTGCCATTAGTTTTTATGATGTGCATGGCTTGGTTATCCATTGGAATTAGCCATGCGTCCGATAAAAACACTTCAGTAACCCATGCGGTTAAATGGCATCCAGGTCATTACTATACACTTATGGGTAAAAGTAAGGATAATCCCAAACATATGACGCAGATATATCAAGAATTGAGGAAAACACCGCTATTGCGTGGTATACAAATTCGCTATGACTGGGCAGAATTAGAACCCGAAGAAAATGTATATAATTTTTCATCAATTGAAAATCATCTCATTCAGCTTGCTGCACAAAAAAAACGCCTAATCATTTTGTTACAATTGAAGTCATTTGATCCTTCTACTCCCAACGTGCCTGAGTACCTAAAAGAGGAGAAGTACGAAGGCGGTGTTTTTCCTTTCAGCCTTTTTGGAAAAAAAACCATCGGTGGATATAACCTTAAATTATGGAACCCATTAGTTCATGATCGCCTCGTTGCACTGATTAGTGCGCTCGGAAAGCGTTTTAATACTCACCCTTACTTTGAAGGTATAGGATTGACTGAAACAGCATTTGGGCAACCGCTTGTAGAAATCACCAATAATCAATTAGATAATTATTTTACGAGTTTGCTTAGTGTTAACAAACAGTTGCGTAAATATTTTCCAAACACAATGACTTATCAATTTACAAATTTTCCTCGCCAAAAACTCAATACATTTATCGGTAAACTTAAAGAAATGGGTACGGGTTTGGGCGGACCAGATATTTTTATGGAGGATCCGGGTCTAACCTTCAAACAAGCAAATTCGGCAAAAGGCGTTTACCATTACTATCCGGAATTATCAGGTATCGTACCTTTAACACCGGCAGTGATGCAAACAAATTATGTCAATACACGACAGGATAAGAAAGGCAAAACACCTTCTGTGACTGAGTTGTTTACATTTGCTCGAGACAATTTAAAAGCCAATTATATTTTCTGGACCCGAGCCCCTAATTATTTTCCTCAAGTTCTTCAAATGTTGAATGAGCTAGGTCCGGTCGGCGATGCTGGAGGATTGGATTCTACGTGCCCAAAAGCATATCCTGCTTGTACTAATTAGCTTTCCAGGTAAAACATGCGCATGTTTGCGGATTGTTTTTTGCATTATTCATCTAGTCTTTTAAATAATTAATGATCGACGCATTTGAACTCATTAAGACCGAAAATTAACATAACATAAACAAGAAATCATTATGGTATTTATCGCAGAATCCATAACCACTTTTTATGATAAAGAACAAGACAGGCTAAGCTTAATTTTTTGTGGTGAGGACAAAAAACAGCTATTAGGTCTTATGACACGTCAGTTTTTAAAAAACACACTGAAACAACTTCCTCATTGGCTTTCACGACAATATCCTAATTTCAAAATAAGAACAGCGGAACAGCAATGGGAAGTTAATTGTTTAGCGCATCAAATATCACAACAAAAAATAACCGTTTCTTACGGCAAAATACAATCCAGCAATCATATTGAGTCATTTCTAATCCATACAATCAATTTATCTAATAAGTATTCCGGTAACTACAATCCGAAAATTAAACTCGAATTCCTTGATGCCAGCAGTACCATAAAAATTGGCTTAATACTAGATTTGGCACACTTGCATAAATTAATTGGAGAAATTCTCAAGCAGGTTCAAGTTTGGGATATTGATAATCCTTGGCAAAATAAAAATGTATCTTCTTTTTTATCGAATACAAATGAAAAAATTATTCACTGAAGCCTTTTACATTGCAAAATGGCTTTCATTGACTGATTAAAAATTAAAAATTTCTTTTATATTATTTTTTTCCATAATTTGTGATATAACTAAAAAATGTACTGATAAAAGGGAAGAAATTGTTAACGACTTTACCTTTTTTGATGATGTAATTAGATCAGTACGGTTTGCTAGGTAATTACATTTTTAATATCTCAGAATAAAAGGAGTAATAGTTATGCGAGCTATAACAACAACGATTGCAGCTGGAACTTTAGTTTTATTGATGGGTACCGCCGCTTGGGCATCTGATGCCGGACATACGTCAGAAGCAATGGAACATGCAGGAAAGGCTCAAGCGCATGGAGAAATGGGGCATGCCAAAGAAGCATTACAACATGCAAAAGATAGCTTGACACACGCAAAAGCGGCTGGAAAAGAGCACGCTGATGCACACAAGCATATGGATGAAGCGATTAAACATTTGGAAGAAGCCATTAAGCATGCTGAGATGGGTCATGGAGACGAATCTGCCAAGCATTCCGAAGAAGCGATGAAACATATGCGTCAATCTGGTCATTAATTGCCAAACAAAACCCTCGGCTTCACCGGGGGTTAATTTTTCCTTCGTACCACAATTATCAACGCCCATTATCTCTTCAGTAACTTAATTGCTGGTTCTGAAGGACGTTTATGCTTTATAAAATAAAATACTAGGTTTATGCAATCTGAATTCAGCCAATAATGGAATATGATCAGACAGGCGACGCCATGGTTTATCTTGCAAATAATTACAATCGACGACATCAAGACCACGGAAATAGATACGATCCATTGATAAAAAGGGCAGCCACGATGGAAATGTACGCGCATAAGAACCATGAATATTTTTAAAAACTTCCTTAACACCAAGATCTTGATGTAAATAGCGTTCAACGCGACCACGCCAATCATTAAAATCACCCGCAATAATCAGCGGCTCATCAGCGGGAACATGAGATGCAATTCTTTTTGCCAGCATTGAAATTTGACGTTCTCTTTCAAGTTCAAATAATCCCAAATGAACACAAATAATATGGATTTTTTGATTAAACCCAGGAATTAGTATCGCCCCATGCAATAGGCTGCGGCTGGCTGAGCGTAACATCGAAACATTGATATTTTCCCATTCGACAAAAGGATATTTGCTCAAGATAGCATTCCCATGATGTCCTGATTTATAAATCGCGTTTTTTCCATAGGCATGGTGATGCCATACCTGATCGGCCAGAAATTCAAATTGCCGATTATTTGGCCAATCAGCAAAACGGTTTTTGGATATATTGCACTCTCCATGTACTTCTTGTAAGAAAACGATATCAGCATTTATATGCCGTAATAAGTTTCTGATTTCATGCAAAACAAAGCGCAAATTAGTTGCGCTAAATCCTTTATGAATATTGTAAGTTAAAACTTTTATTGATTTGTTAGGCATAGAATCTCAGAATTTTTGCATTGCTTACCAGTCATAATGCTGGTAAATGTCTTATTATCTAGTTCACAACTTCTTCGTAGTCAATAATTTATATTGTGTTACTCAATTATGAAGAATTATGCCAAAAGCCATGTCATCAATTTACCGAATTTAGTTAGTCTAATTCGGATATTCACAGCACCTGCACTGTTTTACTTTGCATTTACGCAGCAACCCAATTGGTTTATCGGAACATTGTTATTCGCCGTATTTACCGATGTTCTGGATGGTTTTCTCGCGAGAATATTGCATCAAATAACTCCGCTGGGTTCACGTCTTGATAGTTGGGGTGATTTCATTATCTATGCAACAATGGCAATCTGCGCTTGGGTATTGTGGCCAGACATCATATTACGCGAAAAGCTTTATTTCATGATCATCGTGCTGAGTTTTACATTACCTGTATTCATCAGCGTGATCAAATTTCACAGTATCAGCAGTTATCATACCTGGAGTGTAAAACTTGCCGTGGCAATTACTGTAATCAGTTACGTTTTATTGTTTACGGATCTGATGGCTTGGCCTTTCCGAATAGCTGCCGTATTTTGTCTATATGCCGCCATGGAAGAAATCGCGATTACGTTACTTATTCAGCAAAAAATGGTGGATATTAGAACAGTATGGCAAGCATTACGTTATAAAAAAGACCAATCCCTCAATAAAATTCCAGAAAAAACTGAAAAATAAATTCATTGCGTAAATATTAAAAACACAGTGTATGATCCTGACTGTACAAATCGATTAATTTTTTTCCACCTACAATAATAAGAAATTATGGATAGCGCATCCAATCCGAAGATTCTGATTCTTGATGACGATACCTTCATACTCAAGCTCTTGACCCGAATGCTTGCCAAGCAAGGTTATACTTCCGTCATTTCCTGTGACAATGGACATGATGCCCTAAAAAAAATCGATACTGCTGAAACCTGCCCTGATTTAATTCTACTCGATCTGAATATGCCAGATATGGATGGTATTGAGTTTGTTCGCTACTTGGTTGATCGGCAGTACCACGGTGAGCTGATTTTAGTGAGCGGTGAAGACGAACGTATGCTAAAAACTGCCGAGAAATTAGTTCATGCACATAAGATACCTATGCTCGGTTATCTGCATAAACCCGTTACACCAGAGAAACTAGCGGAAATACTGAATACCTGGAAATCTCACTCGACTGACAATTCATTAAAAACTGACAAGAAAAGTTATAGTGCGGAAGAATTGCGCGCTGCAATTTCCAATCACGAATTGGTGAACTACTACCAGCCAAAGGTGTCTGTGGAAACAGGCGAAGTTATTGGTGTAGAAACGCTGGTGCGCTGGCACCACCCAGCCGATGGTTTAGTATTTCCTGACCGATTCATCGCGATTGCAGAGCAGCATCATTTGATCAATGAGTTGACTACCTGTGTTCTGACTAATGCATTAAATCAAGCCAAAATATGGCAGCAAAACGGACTCTCGTTGCGCGTAGCGATCAATGTTTCAATGGATAATCTAGCCTCATTGGATTTTCAAGATTTGGTAGTCAATTTAGTAACACAAGCGGGCGTATCGCCACAAAAAATCGTGCTGGAAGTGACAGAAAGCCAAGTCATGGGGGCTGATGCCCGGGTTCCGCTTGAAATTCTGACACGATTACGCCTTAAGCGTTTCCATTTATCAATCGATGATTTTGGTACCGGACATTCATCTTTGGCGCAGTTGCGCGATATTCCTTTTGATGAACTCAAGATTGATCAAGGATTTGTTCATCGCGCATGGACTGACGATACCCTGCGCGCTATATACGACGCCAGCCTATCTATGGCAAAACAACTGAATATGGAAACAGTGGCCGAAGGCGTTGAAGATCAGAATGATTGGGAGTTACTCCGCCAAACCGGCTGTGATTTAGCGCAAGGCAATTTTGTGTCAAAACCATTGCAAGCAGCAGATTTTCCCGCGTGGCTTGAAGCCTGGCAAAACAGGGTACGTAATGGATTAATCGCTGATTCGGCATAGCCGGATCGTAGTATATCGCATTGCTTTTAGTTATCTTTCTTGCTAAACGAAGCCAAATACGCTTCAACTTTATTCATTTCTGCATCAAAACTTGGCAACAAAACGGCCAACGCCTGCGCATTATTCTCCTTGCCCGCTTGCTCGATTTGCGCGCACAAATCACCGAGTACAAGTGCACCTACTGAACGTGATGATGATTTAAGCTTATGCGCGATTGAACCAACTGTTGCCAATTGCCCCGCTTGATACGCAATTCGTAATTCTGTAGCGGTTTTTTTTGCACTGACACGATAATCCTGCAACATTTCTTGAATTGTCTCAGAATCGTCACCCACTAATTCTTCTAGCACATGAATATCAACCGGAATTAATATAGATTCCGGTGCAGGTGCAAGTTCAGTGGCAGATGCAGTAGATCGAGATGTTGATTCGATATGGGCAACAGATTTGCTAGTGGTTAGATATTTCTCCAAGACCAGCCGCAAATCCTCAAGTTGTGCGGGTTTGCTCAAATAATCATCCATCCCAATGTTCAGACAATGTTCTCTTTCTCCTTTCAGGGCATTGGCAGTGAGTGCAACGATGGGAATATGCTTCCCTACTCTCTCTTGCGTACGAATTTCTTTGGTCAATTCAAAACCATCCATCTCCGGCATATGCAGATCAGAAAGTAGTAAAGCATAATCACCGCTCTGCCAGCGCTTTAGCGCTTCGCTGCCATCGCTTGCAATATCGGCGGCATAGCCAAGCAAAGTGAGTTGTTGTCGAATAACTTTTTGATTGATATCGTTATCTTCCGCTACTAATATCAATTTACCCTGTAGCAGCGCCTGCTCACGTGAAACCGCAACGGGCGCTGTTTTTGTTTCAATGAGTGGTATTTTTTCTTCAACCGTATCAATTCTGCCTGCAGCAAGTGCCATTGCTCGCAGCAAAGATTGGCGATACATCACATCTCCATCAATCGTGACAATATCGATATCTTCAATCCGTGCCTGGCGGCGCCGGCCACGCTTGATAATAACAAAATGAGGCTCGATATCTGTTTGTAAGGTATTCGGTCCTGCTTTCACGCTGACGCTGCGCTTCAATACATTGGAACGAGTGGTAAACACCGCACGCAATTCATCAATGGTTGGGGCCTGCTGACCTGCATCGATTACCACTAACCACAAACCGGGAACAAGGCTTTGAACGAGCTGGTGTAATGAATCAAGATCAGACGCGTGTTCGACCGTGGCACCGGCGCTTTTCAAATAAACGGCCAAATCGTCACTCAACCCGCCGTTATCACCCAGTATGAGGCAATTCAATCCACTGAGATCATCCAATTGAGCGCCAGGAATTGCGGTATCAGGCAGCGGTTTAAACGGCATCTGGATGGAAAATGTAGAACCCTGTTGTGGCTCGCTTTGCACCGCAATTTCGGCATCCATCAATTCCGCAAGATGGTGCGAGATAGCCAATCCAAGTCCGGTTCCCCCAAATCGTCGCGTGGTTGAAGCATCCCCTTGCGAGAAAGATTTAAAGAGTTTTTCCTGTGTTTCCTTATTCATACCGATACCGTTATCTGTTACCTGAAATGAAACGACGATTCGATCCGGATTGAATTCAGTCAACAGCACCCTTACCGACACCTTGCCGCCCTTTGCGGATCTGCTGGAGAATTTGATGGCATTGTTAACGATATTGACAATGATCTGACGCAGACGCAACGGATCACCGAGCACGTTTCCGGGAATCGCAGGATCAATAAACAAAGTCAGTTCCACATTTTTACTGAGCGCCACATGTGCCAGCATGCCGCAGGCATTTTCCACAACATTGGCCAAGCGCATTGGAATTTTTTCTATTTCCAATTTACCGGCTTCAATTTTGGAAAAATCAAGAATATCTTCAATAATAGCAAGTAACGCGTATGCCGAATCGCGAATCAAATTGGCCATTTCCATTTGATAGCCGCTGAGGCTGGTTTGCCTCAGTACGTCAATCATGCCGATTACACCATTCATCGGTGTACGAATTTCATGGCTCATTGCTGCAAGAAATGCCGATTTGGCTTTACTTGCCTGCTCAGCTTCAATTCTGGCTTGCTTCAAATCTTTCATGATGCGCACATGTTCACGGATGTCGCGCATTACACCGGTAAAATGCCGCTTGCCGCCAACAAAATATTCGCTGACAGCCAAATATAACTCAATATGCTTGCCATCTTTGCATTCACCAACCACTTCACGGCCAAGGCCAATGCCGTGCGAACCCGATAAATAAGGACGGCCGACATACTCCTGGCCATGCCCGGTACGGCAATAATTCTCCATATAACCCACATGCCTGCTGCGATCCGGTTCCGGCACGATTATCAAAATATTTTGACCCAGCATTTCATCACGATCATAACCGAATAATTTCTCCATCACCGGATTGGCCGAAAGAATCGTACCGATTTCATCGGTTGTAACTACGCAATCCACCATATGCTCAACTACTGAACGAACTTCTTCCTCTTTGATGATTAAAGCTTCATTCGCTCGTTGCAAGTCAGCGGTACGCTCTTCCACTCTTTGTTCCAATTGCTGGTTAAGCTGTCGTAGGCTTTCTTCTGCTTCGTTACGTTGCAGATTACTGGCATTCAGTCGCTCTACCATGACATTGAAGGTTTGCGCCAATTGACTCATTTCATCCCAACCTGCAATCGCAACACGCTGATGCAGATTACCCGTCGAGATTTGCAAAGCGCTTTGATTCAATTGTTTTAAAGGATTGACGACACGGCGGTTAAACAGTATGGCCCCAACCAGAGCAGCCAGCAATGTCAAAACCAGAAGCGCCAAACCGACAAAATGCAATGTATATAACGAGGCGAATGCTTCGTCCACATCCACATGCACCACGATGCCCCATTTCATACGTGGCAGGTAACGCCATGCGGCCACCACTTCCTTTTGATGATGACCAACCGTAATGCCATCCCCGGAATTGCCATTCAGCGCATGTTGTATGGCTTCCGAAAAAGGCAGTTGATTGAGAGGAATTCTACGTTCTAACGCAGCTTCAGGATCAAACTTCAAAGGCGCCATAACCAACGCAGTGTGTTCGTCTTCAAGGCGTGCCACCAGTGTTTCGCCGCTGTCCATAAGCCCAACGTTATTGGCTATCACAGCAAATACCCGTTCACTATAGATTTGTAGCGCTAATACCCCTTTAATTTCATCGTTAATTATTATTGGAACCGCTACAAATGCAGCAATCGCACCTTTCGATGGCCCATAATGCTCAAAATCGGAAATTGCGCTTTTTGAGTGTTCCAATGCATAGCGGGCGGCAATTCCCAGACCTGAGTTACTGTAGGGACCGGTAAATAAATTTGTTGCAAAATCAGCTTCGTGTGCATCTGAGTAAACGATGTCTCCTTTCAGAGAAATCAAAAACAGATCGTAATAGCCTGCTTCTTCCACAAAACGCCGGAAATTTTCACGATAACTCGCATCCAGTTGACGATATTCAGATGAATTTACACCGCTTTCTTCAAAAATCCGAGAAAACTCCACGATGGCATCGTAAGTTGTACTGGCATCGCGCAGCAAACTTGCATCAAGTAAGCGTTCCTTGAGATAGCTATCGATCTGTTCGACCTTCTTATCAGCAATTGCTGAGACATTGCGAATGGCGGATTTTTTTATTTCGTTTTCAAACGTATGGAGTAAGCTATTGCCAATCAGTAATATGGGCAAAAGAGAAACTAATGTAAACCAAACGGCGAATCGTTGTGTAAGCGACGTAAATTTCATCGGTCCCTCTCATTCGATAATTTTAAACATGCACGACGAACATATAGTGGACGGTAATTTCGATCACAGCGTTGCATGTTAACATTAAAAATCTATTGACTGGATTGCGCCATCTGAATTACCGGTTGCGCCCCATTTTCCGATAATAATACGGTCATCATATTGGTTACGAGAACCGCCCGTTGATCAGGAGTGAGTGAAACAATTTTCTTGTCTTCGAGGTTTTTTAATGCCACCTCGACCATCCCGACAGCACCATCAACCAGCTTCTGCCGGGCCATTACAACTGCTTCCGCCTGTTGGCGTCGTAACATTGCGTTGGCTATTTCTGGTGCATAGGCTAGATGTGCGATTTTTGCTTCTTCAACGACGACACCTGCAACGTCGACATGCTGCTGAATGGATTCGCGTAATAATCCGGCGATCGCATCCAGATCAGTGCGCAGGCTTTTCTTGCCCCCGCCTGCGGTTGCTTCGGTATCATCGTATGCATGACTACTGGCAACTTGACGAATAGCCGATTCACTCTGGATTTGAAGGTAATTCAGCGCACTTTCCACATCAAAAATCGCCCTTGCAGTATCTTGAATACGCCAAGCAATCACTGCCGCAATTTCGATTGGACTGCCGCGTTCATCATTTACTTTAAGTACCGGTGTATTCCAATTGTTAATGCGCAGCGATATACGTATTTTGTTATAAAATGGATTAACCCAAAAAAAACCACTTTCACATACCGTTCCAGCGTAACTGCCGAAAAAAATCATTACTGCAGCTTGATTGGGTTCAAGCGTAAATAGACCTTTACAACAAAATAACGTTACTGTAAGTAATAATACACCGCCAATTAATTTGATTGGGCCACCTGGCGTAGCAATCAAAAAAACTGCCAATAATAGGATTGGTACTAGCACCATCAACACTAGCCAGCCATTGCTAGCGGAAATGATCTGCTCGTCTGTTCCAATGGCATTGCTACCCGATCTACTATTCACAATCATTCTCCTTTTTAATTGGCAATATCAATATTAATCACTGAGAAAATAATTACACTTCATTTATAAAATTATTAGTCATTTATAAGCTGCTTTATCCCAATCACTTCATATAAAACGCTATAGATACAGGCTGACAGAGCCCTGTTATAATTTCTGCAGATAAAAAATAATTACAAGCTGGAGGAAATAATAATGCAAAATCTCATAATCCGACGAATTATCGGTATTTATATGCTAGTCATGCTAACAGTAATTATCAATGGCACTCATGCATATGCTCACAATCCCCATGATCCTGTATATGCAATGGGAGTTTCACCCAATTTTGCGAATGACCGGACTCTCTTTGTATCCACTGACGGAGAAATAACAGGCTGGCGTTATCCTGAAGTTCTGAGATCCACCGACGGTGGTACAACTTGGACTTTGCTGCCATGGGGTATGGATAATAGATCCTCTATATTTGCCATTCGCGTTTCCCCCGGTTATAACGTTGATCGCACAGTATTCGTTGCAACCGGCAATGGTGTTTATAAATCCTCGACTCGCGGAGACTTTTGGGAACCCTTTAATACAGGCCTAATTGCCAGTAAATATGCAACCAAATTAGAAATTGGCGGATTACAAAACAACTATACCCTTTTCTTAGCTATTGAAAACGACGGGGTTTACCGGCGCACTCATTTACAAACTGAATGGACAAAAGTATTAGATCGGTCTGCCGGGGTAAATATAATCGCAACGTCTTCTAACTTCGCACAAGATAAAACTGTTGTAGTTGCAAATAGTAACGGGACTATAAAAATATCCACCGATGGTGGTATTAGCTGGGTTGATAAAGGAAATCCAACGGGTGCAATAATTTATGATATCGCGATAGCGCCAGGAAGTGCGCGAGAAATTTTCTTGGCTACCGATGATGGAATCTTTGTCAGCAACAATTTGGGCAACTCATTTACGGCCAAACTAAGTAATCTACCTGCTGAGGCTGTTAACAACATCGTTTTTTCACCTAATTACCAAACCGATCGCACGGTCTTCTGTACTACGTTTACAAAAGCCATATATAAATCAACGAATAATGGTAATAGTTGGGTGTTTCATGATTCAACCGCCCATATCACAGGTCAAACAGTTGCCGCAAAGGAATTCAGTGAATTACAAGTTTCCAAAACTTTTGCAACCGATCAAGCCCTATTTCTCTCTACATTTGATGGCGTATTTATCGCAACAAATGGCGGTAATGTATGGTCGCAAAAGCAAACTCGCGAAAACTTAATTACCGGTTTGGCATTATCGCCGAATTTTGTTAACGATCAAACCATTATGGCAACAACTTATTTTGGAGGAGGTTTTTATACTTCCACAGATAAAGGTGCAACGTGGCTCGCTAAAGCAGCCGGATGGCCAAATCAAGCAGTACTCAGTCCTTTTGATATAGATTTTGTTAAAAATCACACGGGCCCGCCACTCGCAATAGCTACTGACAATAAGTCTTTTTTAGGATTTTCTGATGACTTTGGTGAAAACTGGGATACATTGCCGATTCCACTGCTTCCCGATATTGGAGAAGGCGATATCTATCCCACTGTAATTGCATTATCCCCGATCTTTGACACTGACCAAGAAATCTATATTGGAACAAGAACACACGGAGTTCTTCAAACACTAGACGGAGGTATTAACTGGCATAGAGCAGTAGATGTTCCACATGTGGAAAAAATTACAAGTATTGTCACTTCGCCAAATTATGCTAACGATAAAACTGTCTTTGCAGCTAATAAATCAGGAGAAGTTTGGCGTACACAAAACGGCGGCGGTAGTTGGACTCGTATCGGGATAGATTCTATTGTTACTCAGGGAAAACTAAGTTATATGTGGATAGCTATTTCTCCACAATTTGCCACCGATCATTTGCTGCTTATCGGTACAAACAATGGTATATATCGTTCAGCCAATGGCGGTAATAGCTGGAAACCATTTCTTCACAAGCACGTTGGCCCAGCAACCGTAATCCAGCAAATTGAATTCTCCCCGACTTTTGCTCAAGATCGAACTGTCTTTGCAACAGTCCGTGGCAAAGGATTATATCGCCTGATACTGGGCACTACAGGGTGGATTATGTCGGCACAAAATTTAGGTACTTCGCTACTCAAAAAGAACATTCAGTTCACTGAATTTCATCTGTCACCAAATTTTAGCGAAGACGCGACGATTTTAGGAGCATCCAGAAGAAATATCTACATATCAACAGATGGTGGTCTCAATTGGATTCCGATAGGGTCACCGGGATCGTAATCATTTGTCACCCCTGAAATGCACGCCAGTATTTGATATAAGCATAAATGGTGTGAGACAGAATGGTTCTATAGACCAGAAATGTTGAAATAGGCACATATTTCTGGTCGAAATGCTGTGATATACCGATGCTTTTTACACCTAGCAAAACTTTCCATTAACTCAACTTTCCATTAACTCAGAGTTTGTTGGGAACGGATCTGCTGGAAAAACCATAAAGAATTTCAATAGGACAGCACCATCAATCGCCGCTAATGCGCAAGGCAATCTCCCCCGCGATGAATTTAAACAAAATCATTGGGCATATGAACACCCATGAGCTGTGTCAATGAATTCTGCGGATCCTGACTAGTCCATACAGTTATGGGGTACAGATCAAATATCATTTTGCTGACCCCATTATCAAGTGAATGATCTCCAATTAAAAAACCGTTATTGCCGTCAAGAGTGCCTAAGTCAATAGAAAAATTATTCAGAAGCGCATCAATCGCAGCCTTCGCTGTCGCAACAGTCGCGGAATCGTGCGAAATACTAGCTAGAATTTGTTTAACTAACCCATTCAATTCTCCCGCTTTCTCGATTGAATAGTAACGTGAGATTTCTATTCGGTTATCAAATAAGGCGGCAGCATTACCCCAAATCGGATTACTATAATCAATACTATCAAGCGTAGTGATTGCCCATTCAATCATGTCACCAAAGGATTGTCCGGCTGAATTCATTTGGTCGACTATATAATTAACTGCTAGCACCTTGTCATCCGACGAAACTGTGTTACCCGCTAGGTTATCCACAATTCTTGCCGCACTCTCTCTAATATAGTGCGCTGCAGCCATTCCCCAATTTGGATGCGTCGCTGGAAAACTGGAAAGAAGGGTAGTAATCTCTGGAATCAACTCATTTTGCGTTGCGCCATCTGCTATTTTATTGACGATATATTCTGTAGCGATGGTTTTATCACTTTCCGCAGCACGATCACCAATTAAATCATTTACAAATGCCTCTGCAAATGCAAGTGGTGCCATGTCGTTTGGATAAAACCTCCCAAAAAATCCTTGATTCTTTGATATCGTTTCAGCCAATCTCGCCAAAGAACCTCTTTCTGTAAACATTAGACTATATGATTCCAGATTTTCCGTACCTGCAATATCATTGTAAAGGGCTTGATACAGCTGCAAAATAGAAGTTTGCTGTAATTCTGTTAATTCCATATTTTTTCCTATAATTGAATCACTTCATTGCCAGAAATCTTATAGTATCGGGAACATCTCCCATAATGAATGCTATGGAATATGGCAAAAAGAAACGGATTGAACGCTCGCCAAAGTTCGTATATCAATCAAACATTACGCGTCAAATTTTGCATAAATCAATGTTTATTTGATTCCATATTGTGCGCGATAACGCTCTACTGCAAATAAACGATGTTCTAACTCAGGATGACCCTGTAGATATTCAACCAAATCATCCAGAGTAATAATCGAAGTCACCGAAATGCCGTGCAATTGCTGCACCTCCTGAACAGCCGATAACTGATCAATACCTCGCTCCATGCGATCGAGCGCAATGACTACGCCGATTGGTGCCGCACCTGCAGTCTTAATCAAATCGACCGATTCGCGCACCGAGGTACCAGCAGAAATAACATCATCGACAATTAGCACACGGCCTTGCAGCGGCGCGCCGACAAGCATTCCACCTTCGCCGTGATCCTTTGCCTCCTTGCGATTAAAACAGAAGGGATAGTTATGCTCCATTTCTGCCAAAGCAATAGCAATCGCACTCACCAGCGGAATGCCTTTGTACGCGGGGCCAAATAACATATCAAACGGAAGCGCTGCAGCAATGATCGCTTTGGCGTAAAATTGGCCCAGCCTGCGCAATGAATCGCCATCGTTGAACAGTCCTGCGTTAAAAAAATAAGGTGACAAGCGTCCTGCTTTGGTGATGAACTCGCCAAAGCAAAGTACTTTACGTTCAATAGCAAACTGAATAAATGCCTGCCGGAAATCTGACATAACTGTGATCAATCCTTAAAATATGCAAATTATAACGCTTAACCTCAACGGCATCCGCGCAGCGGCAAAAAAAGGTTTCTTTACCTGGTTAGCCGCGCAATCGGCTGAAATTGTATGTGTACAAGAGTTAAAAGCCCAGTTGCCCGATTTCTCCGAAGAAATGCGTTCACCGGGCGCATACCGAGGCTATTTTCATTGTGCCGCACAAAAAGGCTATAGCGGTGTCGGCATATATTGCCGCAAGCAACCCGATAAAATCATTGAAGGTATCGGTGTCCCTGCAATCGATGCGGAAGGCCGTTTTATTCAGGCAGACTTTGGCAATCTGAGTATTATTTCCATTTATTTGCCTTCCGGATCGAGCGGCGAACACCGTCAAGCCGCAAAGTTCTTTTTTATGGAACAATTCTTTCCGATGCTGAAAACATTGATAGCTTGTGGCCGCGAGATTATTTTGTGCGGCGACTGGAATATTGCGCATAAGGAAATCGATTTGAAAAACTGGCGCTCGAACCAAAAAAATTCCGGTTTTCTACCGGAAGAACGCACTTGGTTGTCGAATGTATTCGACAGCATTGGTTTTGTCGATGTTTTTCGCCGCCTCAATTCCGAGCCTGAGCAATACACCTGGTGGTCCAACCGCGGCCAAGCCTGGGCCAAGAATGTCGGCTGGCGTATCGATTATCAAATTGCCACACCGGTCATCGCGCAAACTGCGTCTGGCGCATCGATTTATAAAGCTGAGCGCTTCTCAGATCACGCGCCATTGATTATCGACTACGACTATACTTTATGAAATCCAGCGAATCTTCCGGCTGGTTGCAGGCTTGGCAAGTCTATACGCACCCGCGTGTGCTGGGCATGCTGTCATTGGGATTTTCCGCCGGATTACCTTTGTTACTGATTTTAGGCACATTGTCGTTTTGGCTGCGCGAAGCGGGCATCGACCGCGCGACCATCGGTCATTTAAGCTGGATTGGTTTAGCCTATAGTTTCAAGTGGTTATGGTCACCGCTCGTCGATCGTTTGCCACTTCCGTTGCTGACCCGGCTATTAGGACGGCGCCGGGCGTGGCTATTGCTATCGCAAATAATTATCACGGTTGCACTAGTCGGCATGGCATTGACCGATCCTGTCGTGGATTTAGCAAAATTGGTATTCTTCGCGCTTGCCGTCGCTTTTGCCTCGGCCACGCAAGATATTGCACTCGATGCTTATCGCATCGAAGCGGTTGCGGTCGAACTGCAGGGTGCCATGGCTGCTACCTATCAGGCAGGATACCGCATCGCCATGATTCTGGCGTCGGCAGGCGTATTATGGATTGCTGCGGCAGTCGATCCTTCTGCTGCGGTTTACGAACACTTGCCCTGGCGCTTCGCTTATCTGGTCATGGCCGCAAGTATGGCTGTCGGTATCATCACCACGCTGATCATCCGCGAACCGGATGTTCCTTACAATCACCTGATCTCCGATAACGAACGCATTGCACAGCAAGCCCTCGCAACGTGGAATCTCCATCCGCGCTTCAAAAGCCTGCTGGTTTGGCTGTACGGCGCACTAATCGCCCCTTTCAGGGATTTCATTGTACGTCATGGACGGCAAGCGTTGCTGATCCTGTCGCTCATCGCAATCTACCGCATCTCCGATGTCGTTATGGGCGTAATGAGCAATCCTTTTTACGTGGACATGGGTTATAGCAAAGATGAAGTTGCCACCATTTCAAAAGTGTATGGCGTTATCATGACAATTGCCGGTGCTGCGATCGGTGGTGTCCTGACGGTAAAATTCGGCATCATGCGCACGTTATTTCTTGGCGCCGTATTATCGGCTGCTACCAATTTGCTATTTGTTTGGCTGGCAGGCCGTGGTCATGATGTCAGTGGATTGATCTTTACCATATCTGCCGACAATCTTTCAGCAGGCATTGCTTCCAGCGCATTTATCGCCTATCTATCCGGTTTAACCAATTCCGCCTATTCGGCTACCCAATACGCATTATTCAGTTCGGTCATGCTATTGCTGCCTAAATTCATTGCCGGTTTTAGCGGTCAATTTGTCGATGCCTATGGTTATGAAAACTTCTTTATCACAACCGCACTACTCGGATTACCCGTTTTAGTATTGGTCTGGCTGGCCGGTCAAGCGAAATTTGCGCTACCTGACAGAAAGTAACCGTGCACATCGTTAACCATGTCACAATCATTACAAAAAACCGGCCCTGAAAGCGAGTACCAGGTTCTGATACAGGCCGGAGAACTGAAACCGGATACCGATCAGGCGAAAGCGGTTGCCGCGCTTGAGCGCTTACACCGCGAATTAATCGATTATCCCGTAATAAAAAATATTCATGAGGGTTTTCATTTCAGGTGGCCCGCTGGCTTATTCCGCTGGCTGAACAGTCGTACATCGACCCCGCAAGGCATCTATCTCTATGGCGGCGTAGGACGCGGCAAGTCGATGCTGATGGATCTGTTTTATACCACTGCCACCATTGCATCGAAGCGGCGTGTGCATTTCCACGAATTCATGCTGGATATTCATGTCCGACTCAAACAGTGGCATGATTTCTCAAAGCAAGAGCGAGCACGGCATGGCGGGCGTAATAGTGATGAGGATCCTATCCCCTCTGTCGCACGGAAAATAGCCAATGAAGCAACGTTACTATGCTTCGATGAACTACACGTCACCGATATCGCCGATGCTATGGTGCTAACCCGATTGTTCAAGGAATTGTTTGCGCAAGGCGTAATTGTCGTGGCCACATCCAATCGGCCACCGGATGATCTCTATAAGAATGGCTTAAATCGCCAGAGATTTTTGCCTTTTATCGAACAAATCAAGGAAAAACTCGAAATTATTCCACTCGAAGGCCCTGTGGATTACCGCTATAACCGCTTGAAGGGCGCACAAACCTACTATTTTCCAGTCAATGAAGAGACAACTGCGCAATTAGTGGCAATTTTCTTCCGTCTGACCGATCGCAGTATCGCGGATCGCGCCAAAGTCCCCAGCGAAGAATTGACTGTACAAGGCCGCACATTGTTTGTGCCCAAAGCGGCACGCGGCGTCGCCGTATTTTCGTTTAAGCGCTTATGTGCAAACCCGTTGGGTTCAGCGGATTATTTGACCATCGCCAGAACCTATCACACCGTCATCATGGTCGCAATTCCGCAATTTAATAATGGAAACAACGATGAAGCCAAACGATTCATCACCTTTATCGATGCCCTCTATGAGCATGGCGTCAAATTCCTTTGCTCAGCCGCTGTGCCGCTGCATTTGCTATATAACGGCGGGGATGTCAGCTTTGAATTTGAGCGCACACGCTCACGATTGATGGAAATGCAATCTGAAGATTATTTGGCCAGAGGTCATGGCAGCAACTTGCGTTAATCAACTCACACCCGGGAATCTGTCAGACTTATCCACTGCTTGCGCTACTCAGGCTGACTTCAGATTCAATGAATTATCCAGGTTGGGAATAATGAGCTTCTCAGAGAAAAATAGGGTTTCAACGCTTTTGTAACGATCTCGCGCATTTTGATAGACCAGGAACGGGTAACTTTTATACACTTCCATAGTTTGGGGAGTATAGTCAAAGGAAGCTATCCAATACTGCGTAATATGCGCCTTGATCAGATGGGCAATGTTCAAATGAGTAGTCTGCAGAACGTGCTTTTCTAAATGCCATTGCTTCTCATAGCCGGAATAAAAATCAAGATACATCAGTGTGTTATCGGGCAGTGACGACAATACGGTTTTGATTACGTCTGCCGTTTCTAAATTATAAAGACGAATGCTTGAGCGATGCAGTGCAATCCACTCAATCCTGCGTATCAAGTCAATCTTGTTAAAACGTGCATCCGTTCTCCAGTGTCCGCTCTGGCTTTTTCCGTTATCAGTTACTCCCCACAAGATTCCTGAGGGATTAATTCGAGTTAAGAAAAAGATTGAAAAACCGACTTCAAGTAAGCTGTGATTTTCAGGAAAATTTAAGATATTGTTTTGTCGCTGCCATTCTTCCCTTGTTATTTTTACATCGTGAATAGCTTTGCAAAGTGCTTCAGGCTGATCGACAACGCTACTCCAGAAAGCATATACCGCAGGATTTGCATCGTTCAAATGAATGCAGGATACGTAACCGTGAGTAAGTAAATTAAGCGCGATTGCCGCGCCACCTGTGGATGACTCAACATAATGCCCGCCTAATAGATTATTTTTCTCAAAAACCATCTTCATGAAGCCCGCTAATTTGTCTCTTCCTCCTTGGTAACGCAAAGGTGTATTGAATTTCATTGAAAACTCCACGATGGTGAATTTGACGCAATACGCGTAATGCGACGATCAAGCAAAATTGAGATTAACTTCTTTACATGATCCATGATACGAGGAACCTATACGAAAACCAAGGCATTATTTCAAATATTGGTTATCAGTCTGTATCAACTCTTCAGTTAGAATAATTTCCAACTAAGTTTGTTGCTCAGCTTTTTGCAGTCCGCAGGATTTAAATTTTCAAATCAATAAAATTATTGCGACTTGACATATTCCTGCAATCCAACTCAAGCAAGCCAATTTTCCATAATTTATTCGGTTTATTTCCGAATCCCCGAAGTTTGTTAGGATTATGTTGAAACATCAACACCCGGTTCATGCAGATCTGAAGAAATGCATCCATACGCCCGTTTGCTGCATGAGCTTGTGGAACTACGCGACGAGCTGTTGGCGCTCGAACACGCGTCTTCAAACATATTACAGTCTATTCATCCTTCACATCTATCCAGCACTATTGATTTGATTCATTACTTGGGTTTGAGACGGCGGGATATTCGTCCTCTGCAAGAAAGGCTGGCGGCAGTGGGTCTTTCATCGCTAGGCCGGATGGAATCTCATGTCTTTTCTAATCTCGATGCCATCATCGATCTTCTAAGTTGCGCACTGGGTAAGAAATTACCAGAAGACATATCGCTCCCTCCAGATACGACGGGAATGCCTCTGCTTGAAAGCCATACCAATCATTTATTCGGCAGACCGCCCACGCATCGCCGGGTACGAATCATGGTCACGATGTCAAGTGAAGTGGCAATTCAGGTTTCTGATTGCCATTCATTCTATTTTCGATACTTCTTCCCAAAGCTGGCGATAGGCGTGGTTAGCTTGTTTTGATTTGGCAAAAACATCGACTGGCGCTTTGTGTATACCCATTTTTTCGATGTCTGATGAATAAGGAATAGTCGTTTTCAAAAATATTTTATATCGTGCAGACATCGCACGCATGGTTTCCTTGTGCAGCGACTTTTGGTTTTGAACCATAGAAAAGAAAGGAACAATCTTATTTTGTGGATAGTCATTTTCCTTGAAAAAAATCATCAATTGCTCAAAAGTACGTTCTGAAAGCGTGGTGGGTATGACGGGTACCAGTAGCACATCGGATGCAATAAATATGGACTCGGATAGATGACTAATCGATGGCGGACAATCCAATATCACCAGGTCATACTCCTTATCAAAACCTTTCAATACGCGCCTCAACCGATTTTTGCGTTTCTTAAAGCCCGCCAGTAATGAATCGAAGTTACGAAAACTCAAATGTGCCGGGATAACATCCAGATTCTCAAAATCGCTTGCCTTAATGTGTGTAACCAAATTTTCGTAGGCTTTAAAAAAGCGCTTAGCCCATTTTTTTGTGGATGGCCTAACTCTGAAGTAATAGGATGAAGCACCTTGAGGATCCAGGTCAATGAGTAGTGTTTTTGATCCGGATTTGGCAGCCCAATAAGCAAGATTGACCGACGTAGCCGTTTTTCCGACCCCACCTTTCATACTGTAAGAAGCGATCACTCTCATCCCAAACCCTTTGTTTTCCTAATCCCAAATACCAAATTAAATTCATTGGTCATATTTTCTGTAAAAAAATCAGCGATCGCGCTCTCAACTTTCGAGCGCTTCTCTATTTTCTTTTGGTGCAAAATGGCTATCAAGCCACTCAAAGAGTTGGACATATCAACCAGGGCGTCGTCAACGTAACCGTTTAAGATTCCAATTTGCACACCATAATCATTATAGTCACCCAATATTGTTTGTATTTTTTTAATTTCGCCAACTATTTTTACAATACGTTTTTTTGGCAGCAAATCCACAAAAAATTCGATCAAATAACGCAGTTTTTTAAACTCAATACGTAACGCGTGAATGTTTTCATCGGGTGACTGACAGCTAATCCCCTGGCACATCGCCAGCATTTTATGATAACGCTTTAATATTAATTTTTTCACAACGCGTGCTATTGATTTTGATGCCATAGCAGTTTCAAAAACAGAATTCAGCGAGAATTCCGCAGCACAACTAGCAATAGTGGCTTTGTAATCTTTAGAAGACAAATACCTAGCCACTTTGTTTTTTTCCTGCTTACGCTGTTTCTCAATTAAGCCATATAACTTATTTAATCCGCTTTCAAAATTTGCTGGGAGCATCGTACGGTAGCTTTCATGAGCCAATATCAATACATCCAAATCGCGTAACTTGTTTGTTTTACCAGCAATTAGGGATAATTTAGGCTTCAGCGTATCAATCAATGTTGTTGGCAGCGTTTTTTTTAACAAACTGATTAAAGATCTTAGTTTGCGTACATTCACTCGAAATTGATGCAAAAATTCCGTATCAGTGTCCGCAATGACACCTCTTACATGACGTTCTGCCTGATCAAGCATCGCAAGTGCTATAGATCGTACCGCCGGTTCCGCTTGCATAGCCACAGTCAAAAGAAGAACCGAGTTGCCTTGTTTCGATTTGAAAACTTCAAGATCTTGAGCTTCTAACAAGCACTTCAACCCAAAATCCTTAATTTTTGCCTTAATAAGAGGCTCAAGTATTTGCGCTGCTCTGGTATGAAATTTTGAATAGCCGCGCAGCGCCCGGAGAGTACAATAACAAGTTGGTTGATCGCCACCCATCGATTGTGTTAGGCGCCCTTTCACGACTATTTTTTGATCGCTGTTGCGCAGCGAAAAGTCAGTCTCAAGTAATCGTAAGGATGCGACCAGTAATATTGCACGCAAACCGATTAATTTTTGCAATTTGGCTTTAACTTCACTTTCCCGAAACTCCCACCAAAATCTGGCATCGCCTGGTGCGCTCACCGTATCGATACAACCGGAATGGGCGATAAGCTGGAATTTTTGCTTATCCGCATTGCAAAGCAAATAATTCGCTTGCCAAAGATGCGCGTCAAAATCATCGTAAAATCGCAGTGTAGATGATATGGCTGGCTTGATTTCTATCTCAAACTCGGATGACAATCCGGAGAAAATATCGGCGTGCTGGACTGTCTCGCTTAATTCCCAAGTAATGACTGGCAAAGAATTCATTGATCGATTTTAATTTGATACCGTCAGTATGACTGCTATGATCATGCCGCAACTTAACTGAAAAAATATCGCAAATAGTAATAGTGTGCCAGCATTATTTCCAATCACTCCAGAGGACATGACTTGCAATATCAAAATTCTCAGCACGAATGGTCGATAGAGCTGCTTCGCGGCATAGCAGCACTGATGGTGGTATTTGCGCACTATTATCCGTTAGCGGGTATCGAGCCTGGTCTGCTGAAATTTTTCTTCTCCGGCGTCGATTTGTTTTTTGTAATCAGTGGATTTGTATTTGCACCTTATCTATTTGGCAAACAATTCGCCGTCGTGCCTTTTATGATACGCCGCATATTCCGTATTTATCCGCTTTACTTGGCGGCGTTATTCGCTTACATCGCTTTGCATCTTTATCAGAACCTTGCAATCGAGCATATTGCGGCACATCTGTTTTTTCTGCATACCCTGGAATCAAAAGCAATCGCTTTTTATTACAATCCTGCTTTCTGGAGTTTGCCTCCTGAAGTTGAATTTTACCTCTTCCTGCCTTTGTGGCTGCTCATTGTCAATCGAATCCGGCACTATGCCATCATTTTCCCCATCGCACTGGTCGCACATTTAGTCATTGCGTTCATGTCTCCGGCCAATGCAGGAGAAATTAATTTCTGGGCAATACTGGCCATTCATTTGCCCGGAATGCTCATCGAATTTTTATTAGGAGCAATTGTTTGGCGAGTCATTACACAATCGAAAAACTTATCCTTGCGCCTAATCCTGTTGTTGATCGGATTTATTTTCTGGATAACCCTTGCACAGATTTTCTCGTCGCGGGGTGACGGTGTAATCGCTTCCGATCCCATACTCCGCGGCAATATGGGTTTGTTCGCCGCACTGACGTACAGCATAATACTGTGCGGATGGATAGGATTGATCAAACAATGTCCCCAGTGGCTTAGGCAGTGTTCTATCATCCTTGGTAATTTGAGTTATGGTATCTATCTGTTTCACAATGCCATGCCCATTGCTCTCCAAAAATTATCGAGCCACATTTCGGACACCTCCTTCGCAGTAATCTGCTTCGTATGCACCTTGCTGATAGCTACCCTTGCGCATATTGTCGTTGAAGCGCCTTTACGAAAATTGGGACGGCAGTGGGCTGCAAACATTCAAACCTCTTCAGCTCAAAAATAGCTATTAAATCATGTTTCGTTTCTGAAACTCAGCTTCTATTCAATCTCATTTTTATTTCAAAGGATAGGGTAGAACCGATTGTCCTCCAGGCTAATCCATTTCTGTCTTTTTCCGGGAAATTGATATAACGGGCATTAATTTTATGTCCATTTTTTGTCCACTTTACATTATTGCCTAGCCATCGCCAGCAAGGGATTATCTTTATCGTGCTTGGTTATTTTTTTCTGCACTTTAACAGGGATAACAATCATTTTTACATTCAAATTTTTAAGAATAATGAGGATATTATGATGAAATCAAATGTTTTGCGATCTTGGCTAACCCTTATCGTTGCAATGTTAACGCTCATCCTGGGCCCGATCGCAGCCAGTCACGCTGAAGATGGGTCAGATAAGAGCAAAGCCCAGAATATTGTGGTGCATCTAGGGCAAGCAACCAACGATTTGCATTCTGCACACATGGCGCTCAGGATTGGTACCAATCTGTTGCAACACCGCGCCAAAGTTACGTTATTTCTTGATCGCGAAGGTGTTCGCTTGGCTGACAGCAGAATTCCATGGGAGAATCTGACTTGGGCTGGTAATAATATTGCAGACGAATTTGATGAATTCGTTAATACAGGCGGAAAAGTTTTGGTTTGTCCGGGTTGTGCTGCTGACGCAGGCATTACTGCAAGTGATTTACGTCCTGGCGCAACCATGGGGAATCCCGATTCAGTTGCAAAAACCTTGTTGCGTGCCGACAAAATTATTGACTATTAATTGCTTTGAACTTGTGACAATAATCTGAAAAAGTGTAAAAAGTAATCTGCATGCGCTTTAATACCTGCCGAGTATCGATTCGGCAGGTATTAGTTGTAGGAGTTCAAATGTAAAATGTCAACAGACCCTAGCAGGAAGTTTTTCATCAAACCGTCGCAAATACTCTATTTTTCTGTAGTTTCTTTATATCCTGACCGATTTCCAATAATTAAATTTCCAATAAGCATGGTCTAATTTAGATATTGTTACTCCCTTTTTCTCAGATGCGTGAAGGAATTTATTTTTTTCCAGATAAATTCCTACATGACTTGAGGTAATACCAGTTTTAAAAAAAACAAGATCCCCAGATCTTAGATCACTCTTTTTAATCTCTTTACCGAGTTTTGCCTGCATCCAAGTTGTTCGTGGCAAATCCAAACCAAGTCTGGATTTAAACGTCAAATATACAAATCCTGAGCAGTCAATCCCATGCTGACTTAAACCACCCCGTTGATAACGCACGCCTTGCCAGTCATTAAATTGAGAATAAAGTGCTTCTTTGATAGCACTGGTATCTGTTAATCTATCTGCAGGAGCATGGAAATTAAACTTTGTCGAATTGTTTTTCTGAAGCAATCCACAGCTCACTAGTACACTACAAATAGTAACTAAATAAACTAACCGTAAGACATTTCTTCGCATTGATATTGTTTTACTTTACACAAATCAATAGTACATACTGATAAACCCTAAATTCGGCTGCTACGTGCCCCCATACTTGACAGTTTAAATAATACGCATTTCGCCATATCCTTCAACGACACAATTTCGTCTACTCCGCCAGCTGCAATCGCTTCTTTTGGCATCCCAAAAACAACACAACTTGCTTCATCCTGTGCAAAATTGTAGGCACCTGCTTTATGCATTTCTAACATACCCGCTGCACCATCTTTACCCATGCCGGTGAGAATAACACCTACTGCATTCTTACCCGCGCAGTTAGCTGCTGAACGAAATAGTACATCAACCGAAGGACGATGTCGACTAACCGGTTCTCCTTGATTTAATTCAGTCATGTAATTTGCGCCACTGCGTTTTAGCAATAAATGCGAATGCCCCGGTGCAATAAAGGCATGGCCTGGTAAAACTCTTTCGCCACCTTTTGCTTCAACTACAGATATTTTACATATACTATTCAATCGATTAGCAAATGACTTAGTAAAACCTTCTGGCATGTGCTGAGTCACTAAAATACCTGGAGAATCAGGAGGCATTTGAATCAAAAATTCTTTAATTGCTTCTGTACCACCAGTTGAAGCACCTACAATTATCAGTTTCTCAGTTGAAGCAACTCGATTGGAAATCGCTGGTAAAACGGCATCTGCTGTTGCACTTTTCATTATTGTCATAGGCGCAGAGCGCTTTAGTCTCGCCGACTTTGCAATACGAATTTTATTTGCAATATTTTTACCGTACTCTTTCAATCCCGATGCGATATCAATTTTAGGCTTAGCTACAAAATCAACTGCACCCAACTCCAGCGCACGAAACGTTATATCCGAACCTTTTTCAGTAAGTGTTGAAACCATGACTACTGGCATTGGCCTCAAACGCATTAATTTTTCCAGAAAATCTAATCCATCCATTTTCGGCATCTCAACGTCCAATGTCAGCACATCAGGATTTTTTTCTCGAATCATTTCTCGTGCCACTAAAGGATCAGTGGCGGTGCCAATAACTTCCATATCAGGTTGATCATTGATGATCTCAGTTAACAATTTACGAATTAAAGCTGAATCATCAACAACTAAGACTGTGATTTTTTTCATGATCAAGCTCAATTAAGAAAATAATTCTATCTCACCGCCACTATCAGCTTTTTGTAACTGCTGTTTATAATCTTTTTCACGCTGAGAAATAGTTGTGTTATGTACATTACGTAATTTCTTTACCATCACTTTGTTATTTTTGGGAAAAAAATAGACTTTCCGTGGATAAATATCTACTAAATCTTGTGCAACAATTCGTATCTTTTCTGTTTGTAGGAACTTCAAAACGAAATCAGCATTTCGTTGCCCTACATTTGCAACTGTCAAGCCATCTAACACATTTCCACCACCGAATACTTTTGCTTCTAGATTACACCGGCGGGCTCCCAATTTTAGTAATTGATTAATAAGTATTTCCATTGCATAAGTACCATAGCGTGCCGACGCATTTAATGGATTAGCAATATCTCCGCTTCCATCTGGCAGCATGAAATGATTCATGCCCCCAATGCCACTATAACAATCACGTATGCAGGCCGAAACACATGAACCTAATACCGTTACAAGCAATATATTTTTGTCTGTTACATAATATTCACCTGGAAGCAATTTAACAGCTTCACTATTAAAGCTCTTGTCAAAATAAAAGTTGCTCGCAACTTGCTCATCGACAATTTCAGCCATACTGTCACCTTTGCTTGTTTGCTAACTCATATACAGTTTTCTCGCGCAATTTGAATAAATCAGCCGCATGCTGAAAACTCTCAGAGTGGCCCGCAAACAATAGTCCGTCAGGAGCCAACAATGGTACAAATTTATTTAGAATTTTGTATTGAGTAGGTTTATCAAAATATATCATTACGTTACGGCAAAATATTGCATCAAAAGGACCTCGTACTGGCCAATTCTCATCCAGCAAATTTAGTTGCCGAAAAGTAATCATATTCCGCAACTCAGGACGGACTCTTGCCGATCCTGCATGATGCCCCTTACCTTTCAAAAAAAATTGCCGGAGTTTGTCCTTTGGTACTTTTTCTAACTTATCGAGTGGATAAATTCCCAACTGGGCTTTTGCAAGTACATTCGTATCTAGATCAGTCGCCAAAATATGTACTGGCGGTGTAAATGACTTGAACGCCTGCACCATCGCCATTGCCATAGAATAAGGTTCCTCACCAGTAGAAGATGCACTACACCATAGTTGAATTTTTTTTTGATTCTTGCGTTGCTCGATGTGCTTCTCAAGGATAGGAAAGTGATGTTGCTCACGAAAAAAAGCAGTAAGATTGGTAGTTAGCGCGTTTGTGAATGCTTCTAGTTCATTCGCATCTCCACTTTCAAGGAAATTTAGATAATCATGGAAGCTATTTAAGCTATTAGCACGTACTCGTCGAGCAAGACGACTGTAAACCATATTTTGTTTACTAGAAGAAAGCGAAATGCCAGCATGTTTGTAAATCAGCTTCTTAATACGCTCAAAATCAGCTTCAGTAAAAGCATATTCACGTGATTTATTATCATAAATCTTTTCAAAATCTGAAGCTCTGTCCATAATATCGCACTCATTAGAATTAGATAATTTTTTAACACGAAGTTCTATTCAATAATTAATTGAATAGAATAAAATTATTATGCTTAAATAAGCATTCTTAGTAAGAATCAAGAACTGCTTTTGTTGAATAAATTTCCTATTTAGGTTTTGGTTTCTACATTAAATGTACACGCTTTTCTATCTTTTGAATCAAGCAAAATCAGCGACCTACATACAACTGACTCAGTTTCAGTAATTTTGCTATTTCAGGTATGCTGGATTCCGTAACTCAATATAATTTTTGCCTATACAAAAAAGGCGAAAATTAATTAAACGATCTCTTGCTGAGAGGCTAGTACTAATGCTGCTGCATCAAGTATTAGCGCTACCTTTCCATCGCCCATAATTGTTGCTCCTGAAACACCCTGCACTCTTCGATAATTACTCTCAAGACTTTTAATAACGACTTGGTGCTGTCCAATCAAATCATCCACAAATAATGCAGCTTTATGACCTTCAGCTTCCAAAATAACAAGAATTCCTTCATTAACAGCGGTCACATTTGAACGTAAATTAAAGATTTCATGCAAGGCAATTACCGGCAAATACTCCCCGCGAACCTGTACAACACGACCTCGACCACTTACACTCTTTACATCGGAAATACTGGGTTGTAATGATTCGGTAATATAATTAAGTGGCACTATGAACATTTGATTACCAACAGCAACTGACAATCCATCAAGGATAGCGAGTGTTAATGGCAAACGAATAGAAATACGCGTCTCAACCCCAAATTTTGATTCGATATCAATACGTCCGCCGATACTTTGGATATTACGTTTTACTACATCCATTCCAACACCTCGCCCAGAGACATCTGTGATTGCCTCTGCTGTGGAAAAACCTGCTTCAAATATCAGTAACCAAACTTCCTGATCTGTCATGCCATCATGTACTGACAAACCACGTTCCTTGGCTTTTTCAAGAATCTTGTCTCGATTTAAACCGGCACCATCATCGCTGACTTCGATAACAATGCTACCCCCTTGATGAAATGCGCGTAAAGTGATCGTCCCCTGTGTTGGCTTACCCGCTGCAATTCTTTTCTCAGGCATTTCTATACCATGATCCAAGCTATTTCTTACTAAATGTGTTAAGGGATCAGCAATTTTCTCAATTAATCCTTTGTCTAATTCCGTATTCTCACCAACCGTTTTAAGTTCAACACGCTTATTTAATTTTGACGCCAAATCACGTACAACTCGTGGATATCGACTAAATACAAAACTTATCGGCATCATTCGAATCGACATAACGGATTCCTGCAAATCTCGAGTATTCCTTTCTAATTGATTCATTCCACTATGAAGTTTCTCAAAAACTACCGGATCAAATTGTGAAGCTGTCTGAGCAAGCATCGCTTGAGTAATCACTAGCTCACCAACCAAATTAATCATTTGATCAACTTTCTCAATACTTACTCGTATTGATGAAGCTTCACCTGAAGTAGAAACGACATTAGTTTTACTTGAAGATTTATTGGATGCAATTTGCTCTTCACGATTATTATTACTAATCTTTTGTAGTTGCAAATTCTCATTGATTTCGTGATCGCCCATTTCTTTCGGCGCTGCTGGAGCTTCAGGAAAAAAACCGTAGTCCGGAGTAGTTACTATCTTAGGAATCCTTGTTCCATCTTGATCAATCAAAAATTTCTCATCAGTATTAATTGCATCTAGAGTCTTATCTTCTATCTTCGGAATACTGGTACTATCAGAAGAAATTTCTTCAATCGTTAGCTTTGCGGGATCGACTACGAAAGCCAATGTTTCCCAAACATCCTCTTCGCAATTACTCGTAACGAGTTTCAGTCTACATATTTCTTTCTCATTCTTTAGTGTATTAACCTCCAAAACTCCCAATTGCTTCAAATTGGCAAATAAATTTTGTATTGCTGTATCACTCATTCCATAATCAGAAAACTCTATACTGTATGTATGGGAAGGCTTCAATGAATCGACAGACTCTAATGGAGGAGTATTGTTTGTATCATTCACTTTTTTCTGCGAAATGACGTTTGTTTCAGTATGGCTGACAACCTTAATCGCCTGAGTTGATACTTGAGTATCATCACTTAAACGCTTAAGTTCTTCACAAATCGCCGTTGCCGTTGCTGGATCAGCCTGACCTTCTCCACGATGTGCTGCTAACTGCTCTTTAATTACATCACCAGCTTTTAAAAAAGCATCAATCATCTCAATTCGTACTTCCAGTTCTCCTTTGCGCAACTTATCTAATAATGTTTCCAACATGTGCGTAGTCTCCGTCATATCTGTAAAACCAAATGTACCTGCTCCGCCTTTAATAGAATGTGCTGCCCGAAATATGGCATTTAAATCTTCTAAGTCTGGTGAATTCACATCAAGCCTTAGCAAACATGCCTCCATATCTGCCAATAGTTCCGAAGATTCTTCAAAAAAAATCTCATAAAATTGTTCAAGATCAGCACTCATGGGTCTTCCTATTTACAGTTATGTTGATAGCCAAGCATTTTATTAATTGATTAAATTTAGAAACTGAAGCATAAAGAAACTTATCAATTGATTCCTACAAATTCGTACTATCAGATAAGTTAACCAATCACCTTATTGATCACTTCTAATAAACGTTTGGGATCAAACGGCTTGACTAACCAACCTGTTGCACCAGCTGCTCTGCCTTTTGCCTTAATTTCATCGCCAGACTCAGTAGTCAGCATTAAAATCGGGATAGATTTGTAGTCAGCTAATTTACGTAATAATTCAAGTAGCTTAAGTCCGTCCATTCGTGGCATATTGATATCAGTTAATACCAAATTTACTTTATGAATATTTGCCTTATCTAATGCATCTTGACCATCAACTGCCTCAATGACTTCATAACCTGCACCTTTTAGGGTAAAGGAAACCATTTGCCGAATTGACGCAGAATCATCTACCGCAAGTATCGTTTTAGCCATCTATCCCACTCCTCATAATCATATAAATAATTTCCAAATAAACAGCTTTCTAGCCAGCATACTTTCCCTAAAAAAGTTCGACATCACCCATTTGCATACCTTGCTGTACGACAGGTTTTTCTTTATTTTTTGTTTTCGCCATGTTTACAGCATTTGAGAGCCCTTCATGAATCGCCTCTAAAGTTGTTGCTCCGGTCTTCCAGTTGCTCTGCCGATCAATGCGCTGCAATTCCATGTTTAGAATTTCAATTTGCCTTGCAGTATGTGCAAGTAATTGAGTCACCAAATCTCCAAATTGTAACGAAGTAATTGCCATTTCAAGTTCTTGCTCAATTTTGTCTGCAATAACCATTTGTTTCTCTAATAACTCTAGAATAGGCCTGGTACCTTCTGGGGCAGCCATTTTCTCGATAGCCAAGACCATTTCGTGATGAGATTTTGTTAATTTACTAATGTATTTAAAATTAATAACTAGATTATTAACTGCATCACTAACCAAACGATCAATTTGACCAAGCCCCATCTTGATATTCATAAAGTATTCATCGGCTTCGACGCTACACAAAACTTCATTCAGACTAACTGTTGGTGATTGATTTAAATATTGATTACCAGTCTTATCGTTGTCAGAATGTATCTCAGCCATACATTTCTCCTCATCTTAATAAGGGTATAAAAATGTCATATATACTCAATTAGTTAACGACATAATCAGAAATAACTTTAACTCAAAAAACGTATAAAATTATTCAAAAAAAGCAGAATTTCTCGGCATCAATTTAAATATTTCCATTACTTTTATTCTATGGAAAAAAGAGGATTTAGTTAGTAACCTATTACTTTTATTCAGAAATCAAATAAGTTCCAAACTTAGTTAGTAACTTCACCAATTCGATTTGCCCATCCAATGGATTGCATTTCCATATCTGCCAATTCACCTAAACCGAGAAAACCTAATTGACTTAATATCGTCTGAATTACAGCAATTTCACCTTTTTCATTTGCTTCGATTAATTTTAATTCTAAGCCTAGGCGCCCATCCCGAGTCAATAATGCTTGACTCATGTCGTCAGGAATACCCAGTTTGTCTACTATTTGCTGCATATCTATGCCTATTAAAGTATCGAGTAGCGACAAAATTCCAACCATAAATGCTCTTTCATGGTGATTTTTATCATGGGGACGTTCAGCTATGGCGATTAATTCCATTAATTTTCCTCGTGTTGCAGCCGTTTGCATTAATGCATTTGACATACTATCGTCTGATTGGTTAGCGCTATATAGCAATAACTGTATCCATCTTTGTAGTTGCTTACGACCTAGTATCATAATTGCATGCTTGATAGAGTTAATTTTTTGCGGCAAGCCATTAGCAACTGAATTAACCATGCGCATAAGGTTGTAGCTTAAACCTGGTTGATGTTTGAATTCTTTCTCGATTTCCTCGATCTCACTATCACCCATAACTAAAGTTAATAACTTCAATAGTGACAGTTTGCCTGGATCAGCACGTTTTACAGTCATTACTTCGGGCTTTGCAAAATAGTATCCCTGAAACATTTGAAAACCCAATTGCATGCAATAAGCCTCTTGCTCTCGATTTTCCACCTTTAATGCTAGAAGCAAAACTGGCCAACGATTTAACTTACTTACTAGTTCTACGAGTTGGGCTTTCTCAAGTGCTAGAATATCTACTTTTACTACACTAACGATTGGCAACAATTGCTCAATTGTGCTGTTGATTGCAATGACGTTATCAAGTGCAAATTGATACCCTTTTTGCCTTAATTCATCACACCGTTTCATAAATTCTGCACTAACTGATGCAGGCTCTCTCACTTCTAGCACAACGTGTTTACACGGCAATAAACTAATAATGTCACTCATAATCAGGTCAGGATCTGCATTAATAAAACCCCGCTGTCGACCCAGCACGTTCTGAATGCCTAGCTGACCATATGCATTAACAATCACATTAGCTGACGCAGATAAGTCATCAGTGATATTTACCGCTTCCTCAGCCTCATCTTGTCGAAAAAGTAATTCAAATGCCACTAAATTACGATTGCGATCAAGAATCGGCTGTCGGCCAAGAAAGAAACCTTCCATCTACCCTCCCGCTAAAAGATATTGTTCCAATAAAAATGCTCTAACATCATCGACTTAATGTAAATTTATAATAATTTGACTGTGTAATTTTTAGAGCCTATTCTTTAAGAAAACTAGGAATCGATATCAATAAAAAAATGAGTCACTAAAAGTGACTCATCTGACAATGCCTCTCATTGGTAACAAACGATTTGTTATTACAATGCTGGAATTGCGCGATTCTTTCCTGTACCTTTGGCTTGATATAGTGCTTGATCAGCACGATTTAATACCGAATGCTGAGGTTCACCAAATGTACGGAGTGCAACACCGGCACTAAATGTTATTGAAGTTAATTGATTATTTAGCTGTAGCAAACTACTCTTCGTCAGGTTATTTTGCAGTCGATGAATAATAGTTAAAGCTTCTTCCATTTCAACATCGGGCAGTAAGATTACAAATTCCTCACCACCCAAACGCGCAACAACGTCTGTAGGGCGTAATGTTTCCTTGGCAATCGTTACCAAATTGACAAGTACACTATCTCCATACGAATGACCTAAATTATCATTGATCTGTTTAAAATCATCCAGATCTATCATAACCACCCCTAAAGACTGTGCATTTCGATCTGCACGTGCCGCCTCACGCTTAAACGCCTCCTCTAAACCACGACGATTGAATGCACCAGTCATTTGGTCAGTTTGAACTAAACCTCTAAGTTGCTCCAATTCACTTTTTAATAATTCAATTTTGTGCTCTGCACGCTTTACTTGCTCTTGAGCAGCAAATATTTCATCATTAAACTTTAAGCTTCTAGTCTCAGATAAAACAATGTCAAGGATTCTAATGATTTCATCTGCACTATGTGTTCTTCGAATCTGTTCCGCATAATGCTCTACTTGCTTATAGTAATTATCGCAATCATCCATAGGTTTCAGCTCACTTTTGATCGTACCTGATGATTTAACTAACCTCAGCATCCCTTTCCGTTTTTGTTTAATAGCTTCTTGCATTGCTATCCTCCTCATTTCATGGCGTAAAATGCCAGTTAATGCCAGCTCTGGGAGAATTCGTTGGATTGCGAAGGAGAACCCATCCCGGCATATCCTGCCATGAAGACAACGTTAACAGAACAAATCTGAAATGAATTTAAGAAATAAAGAGGGAAATCGGTACTATTTACCGAGAATAAGAATAAGGGTTAACTAACAGACAGTTAGATTAATTATTCAGAAGTGAGTACTTGATTCTTACCAGCTTTTTTTGCTCGATATAGTGCTTCGTCCGCACGTTTGAAAATGCTCTCTTGCGCTTCTCCTGGCTGCAATTGGGCAACACCTGCGCTAAAAGTAATTAACAAGCGATTGTTGTCATGCAAGAAAAACTTTTTTGTTAAATTACGCCGTACTCTAGATAAAATTTGAACTGCCTCTCCAAGTTCAGTATTAGGTAACAAAATTACAAACTCTTCACCACCATAACGCGATACAACATCTTCCGGTCTCGTTGTCTCTTTTATGGATTCAACCAGATATACCAAAGCATCATCACCTACTTTATGACCATGTGTATCGTTCAGTTGCTTAAAATTATCAATATCGAGTAGCGCAAAACACAAGGGTGCTTGATGGCGCGCTGAGCGTGAAGTTTCTCGCTCAAAAGCTTCATCTAGACCGCGTCTATTAAGAATGCCGGTCAAATGATCTTCATGAACTTTCTCACCCATTTCCTGCAACTCTGCTTCAAGTTGATTAATTTTATTTTGTGCCAAGCTAACTTCCGCGCGGGCCGCGAGAAAATCATCGCGATAATTCAATGCATTTTTTTGCATTTGCTTGGTCTCTGCCATAATTTCCACCACGAATTGATTGAGCACTTCAATATCATCTGTTTGATTAATTTTCTCGGAATAATATCCAAGCTTGTCGTGATATTCTCCTGTAGAATCTGATAGTTCCTCAATATTACTAATCAGAGAAGTTACCATCTGCTTCATAATCAGCTTAGCTTCACTCAAACGCTGCTTTATCTCTTCTTGGCGCTGAATAATTTCCTCCAAGTAATGTTCGGCTTGAACAATATTTTGTAAATCCAATGGCTTAGATATTGATTCTTGCAACATGGTGATTTTATTATTAACCCATTGATCTTCCGATAACAAATAACCGGTACTATTTATCAGCAAGTTCAATAATCTTAATAAACCTTGTTGTAACTTAATTCCATTCACGCCTTGCAAATCAAATTTGGAGTAGATCTGCTCCAAACTCGATACGCATTGCTCCATTTCATGCTCATTTCTCACCGTCCTTAATTTCTCTGCTAGTGATTTAGCCTCCTTGGATAGTGCATCATCATCTATCCAAGGAGCCACTAAACTTTCTAACATTTGCACCTGTACTTTCAGCAATCGATCGATGTAATGCGAAGATAGTTGCGGCTTACCCGTCTCATTGTTGACTACGTCTCTATCCTGAGGGAGTAAATTATTTTGTGGAGCTGATGAGGAAAACGCTTCAAGATTATCAACTTGATCTTGAGAAGGTATTGGGCCCTTTTGCCATGAGTCTATTAAAGCTTCCAGTTTGAAATATAACTGATCTGGGTCTTGAGAAAATTTTGTAAGCACGCGATTAAGCGCTGCTCGTTTTTTTGCGATAGTTAATGCACCGTGCCCTGTTTCCAGTTGTTTAAATAAAGTTTCTATTACTCTTGCCCATGAAACTATTACTCCATGTGCATTCTTATAGTCAGAAAGCTTACTTCTTAAAGCCACTTCAGTCTCGACAAATTTGACAAATGCAGCTTTATATTTACCCCAATCTTTAGTTTCTATTGCTTGTTCAAGTACAGTTTTATATTCAAATAAATTTGGCGTAGGTTGAGAAAATAATATAGACATTAATTCCTTCAAAATTCTTGATGTATCTTCAGAAATAATATCTTCTGTATTACCTGCAATTTGGTTATATACCCTGTGATAATTGTCAGGTGTAGGAGGGATTTTTTGTGATGAAAGCTTCTGCAATGTCTCGCGAGCAAGCATCAAAGGTGTAAGATTTCTATCTCGATTCATAGATATATTGAAAAAAATTTAACATAACATTTCAATCGACTAACTTATTTTTAATCGCATAACGAATTAATTCTGAATTGTTAGTAAGCTTAAGCTTTTCCAATAATCGTGCACGATAAACGCTAACAGTTTTAGGGCTCAAAAACATTTCTGACGATATTTCTGACAATGTCTTACCTGCGGCAATAAAACATAATGTCTGGTATTCTCTGTCAGACAAAGTCGTATGAAGTGGCTTATCTGAATCAGTATTGATAATATTCGCCAGTTCTTGTGCGACAGCAGAACTTACATACTTATCCCCTTTTGCTACCTGACGAATTGCTGTCACTAATTGTGCAGGCGCGCTCTGTTTGTTGAGGTACCCTGCCGCACCAGCTTTTAGTGCACGAATTGCAAATTCGTGTTCATTGTGCATACTTAGCATTAATACAGCAAGTTCAGGCTTATCTTTTTTAATTTGTTTTAGAATTTCAATACCGTTTCTATCAGGCAAAGAAATATCCAATAACATTACATCAAAATTGTACTGGCGGGCAATTTTGATCGCCTGGAATCCCGTCTCTGCTTCGCCACTCACCTTAATATCATCAGTTTCACTGAGAATTTGCTTTAAGCCCTGGCGAACAATCGCATGATCGTCAGCAATCATCACACTAATCATGTAGATCCCCAACTATTCAGAATCATTAGATTCGATTTTATATCGAATACTTAACTCGTATTCTTTTTTAACTTATTATTTAAGTCCGTCTCATGCTTAATTTGTTTCTCAAAATTACCTGTGGGAATAAGAATAGTTACTTTTGTACCTTTTTCGGAATCTCCGGTAATATGAAAATTTCCTTTTAACTGTTGACAACGCTCACGCATCCCTATGATTCCAAATGAATTATGTTTCTCCATATCTCCACTGGTAATCCCACACCCATTGTCAATTACTTCCAGAAGTATCAATTTATCCAATTCTACGAGTTTAACCTGAACACGAGAAGCATGTGCATGCTTTGAAATATTTGTAAGCGTTTCCTGAAAAACACGAAAAATCGCTATCGACAAGTCTGAATCTAAAGGTATTTCTTCATTTATACAGGATACTCTACAAGCAATACCTGTGCGATCACTAAATTCTTTTGCTTGCCACTGAACAGCGGCAACAATGCCACAATCAAGAATACCTGGTCGCAAATCCAAAGAAATTCGACGTGTACTATCAATTACACGATCTACCAAACATTCAATCGATTTTGCTTTTTGCTGATAGAATTCTATCTTTCTTTGCGACGAGTCTAAGCAAGGCAACAACTCACATTTTATTGCAGTTAACGTTCCTCCAATGTCATCATGAATCTCACGTGCAATCCGGGCACGTTCTTGTTCTTTGATTCTCTGCAAATAAGAAGATAATTCAGCCAGCTGCTCGCGGGAACGTACAATTTCACGTTCAACTAATTTATTTCGTGTAATGTTGATCATGATACCATCCCAAATTGTTGTACGGTCGGGCGTCCGTCTAGGTGTTGCACGCAAACTAATCCACTTTATATCGTTATCTCCTTTTGCTTGAATGCAACCCTCCCAATTCCAAGTTGAAAGCTGTTCAGCTGAGGTAATCAATAACTGATGATAAGATTGCCTGTCATCCGGCAAAATCAGATCCGGAAATAATTCCGGATTATCTATTAGTTCTTGAGGTGATAATCCCAGTAATGTCTCGCTTGCATCACTTGCGTACAAAAAACTCGTTTCATTCTTAGTGGTTAATAAAAATTGAAAAACAACGCCAGGAAGATTGGAAGTTATGGCTTGAAAAAGTGTTTCACTTTTTTGCAACGCATTCTGTATGACAATAAGACGTTGATAATTATCCACCTCATGCAAGCTACGTCGTATTACGGGCACCAACCTTGCAAGATTTTTCTTCATCATAAAGTCATAGGCACCTAATGCCATGATATGTGCAGCTGCTTCTTCATCTACACGGCCGGACACAACGATTAAAGGTATATCTAAATTCTGCTCTTTAATGATACACAATACTTCTTCAACATGCAGTTGTGGCAAATGGTAATCAGATAAAATCACATCCCAATTTCTAACTAAGAGTGCATCATGCAATTCAACGATAGTAGAAACACGAATGTAATCCAATTGGAATCCACTTTGAACAAGCAACTGCAATATCTTTTCTGCATCCGCTTCGGAATGTTCCACCATTAATATTTTCAATTTCTCTTCGTTGAACATTTAAGTCTCTTGCAAATTGAAACCGATAAGCCACTATTTATAAAAGTCGATTCTAATCTATTAACTTACTGAATTATTATTGCATTTTACAAGAAAATTTAGTTATAAAGAAATAAATTTCTATCGCAAATAAATGTGGCAAACCAATTCCTTAGGCAAAAAACATGAAACATTCACTCCTAAACTTTTCAAAATGATATCCGATAACTGCAATCAACGGCGGTTACATACCTTCTTGGATTGCAGGGAAAACCAACGGAACTGGCAATTACGCCAAAATAGATAGTTATCAAAAAGGAGAACCCAAATGCCACAAATTATTAACTCAAACGTAGCTTCATTAAATGCTCAACGTAATTTAAATACATCGCAAAACTCATTAAATACATCGTTAACACGTTTGTCATCGGGATTGCGTATTAATAGTGCTAAAGATGATGCTGCTGGTCTGGCAATTTCAGAAAGAATGAGTTCACAAATACGCGGCTTAAACCAAGCTGTACGCAATGCAAATGACGGTATCTCACTGGCACAAACTGCAGAAGGTGCACTTGGTGAAATTGGTAATAATTTGCAACGTATTCGTGAACTTGCTGTTCAATCTGCTAACGCGTCAAATAGTGCAAGTGACCGTGCTTCACTTCAGAAAGAGGTTACACAATTAACTGCTGAAATTACTCGAGTGGCTAGCCAAACGCAATTCAACGGTTTGAATTTACTAAACGGCTCTTTCCAGAATCAGAGTTTTCAAGTTGGTGCTAATGCCAATCAAACTATTGATATCTCATCAATACTTGATGCTCGTTCAACCGGATTAGGCAGCCACAAACTTACAACAGGCGGCTCAGTTGTAGGAACAGTTGTTTCCGGCGCTACTGCTAATGGTATCGCTCAAGAGACTGATCTCGCCTTAACTACTAATAAAGGTACTGTAGGTAGTATTGCGTATGCAGCTGATGCTGGTGCTGATGCCATTGCAACTGCGATTAATGATGCGGCATCAGGTATAGGTATTACCGCAACCGCAACCAATAGCACAACACTAGGTGCCATGAGTACTGCTGGAACCATTAGCTTCAATTTGACTGGTGGCACAGGTACCGCTCAAGCAATTTCTGTTGATATTACCGATACCAATGATCTTAGTGCCCTAGCTGCAGCAATCAATGGCGTGCAAAACAATACAGGAATCACAGCAACATTTACTACCGCTGGAGATAAATCGGAGCTTACACTCAGCACAACGGATGGGCGTGATATCAAAATTGACACCTTTGTTCATAGTGGTGGTGCTGCAACTGACACAATAGATTTTGGTACAGTTACTTTGGATGATGGCACAGTTGCAACAGATGCAGTAGCAGTCGGAACAGTTGAACTTACCAGTTCTGAAGGTCAGATCATTGCAACCAACGCAGGAACAGACGTCTTTACTGCTGCAACCGATACCAGTTCGTTTCAATCGCTTGCTCTACAAGACATTTCTACATCAGACGGCGCACAAACAGCAATTGAGGTATTGGATGCTGCATTAAGCCAAATTAATACCGCGCGTGCTGACTTGGGTGCGATTCAAAACCGTTTCAGCTCAACTATCGCGAATCTGCAAAGTGCTTCTGAGAATCTTTCAGCTTCTCGTAGCCGTATTCAGGATGCCGACTTTGCAGCAGAAACAGCAAATATGACACGTGGGCAAATTTTACAACAGGCAGGTACAGCAATTCTTGCGCAAGCAAATTCACTACCTAACAATGTTCTTTCACTATTGCGTTAATCAATTGATAAAAAACAGGACATAGTTAGTATTTCATAAAGTTGAGAATGCGCGGGATTACAAAAAATTTCCCGCGTTCATTTCAACTTTTAGGAGTAAGGATATGAATATCAACCAATTAAATGGAGCTAGCTTATCTTCAACAATCTCAGTAGCAATTCCAAATACTCAAAGATCAATTACGCTCCCTAATACTATTTCACCTTCAGCTTCTAACTCTCTACAACTTAGTAGTAAAGATGAACTAAGATCAGAGGAGTTGATTAAACAAGCAGTTGAGAATATTCAGGAAACAGTCGGAAATTTAGCGCATAATTTGCGCTTTTCAGTTGATCATGATACTGGTAAAACAATTATTAAAGTAATGGACGCGCATACCGAAGAAATTATTAGACAAATACCAACCGAAGAAGCTATTGAAATAGCCCGAACCCTAGATAAGGTCCAGGGACTATTATTTAATGATAAAGCATAAAAATATTCCTGACTAATATTAAAGCGAGGTTAATAAATGCTCTCATCACCAGGTGTTGGATCAGGCTTAGACGTCAATAACATTGTCAATCAGTTAATGTCCCTAGAACGTCGGCCATTAATAGCTCTTGATAGTAAAGAAGCGACGCACCAAACTAAATTAAGCGCTTTTGGTAGCTTAAAAGGGGCTTTATCTTCTCTTCAGAGTAACGTAGTTTCATTAGCAATTCCAGAAAAATACACCGCTATTGCAGCCAAAATTACTGATACCACGTTAGCAAATGTAAGCGCGACATCAGCTGCTGTAACAGGAAATTATTCGATAGAAGTTCAAACACTTGCGCAATCCCAGAAATTAAAGTCTGCCAGCTTTACAACAACTAATACCACAATTGGTAGTGGTACAATTTCTATACAATTTGGTACTTATAATGGCGGCGCATTTACAATTAATCCTGGTAAAGCTGCTCAATCTATAGCTGTTTCTTCTAATAATTCAACACTAGAAGGTATCCGTGACACAATTAATCAAGCAAATGCAGGAGTATCTGCTAGTATAGTGAATGATGGTAGCGGTAATCGATTAGTCATTTCTTCAAACGATACTGGATTGAGTAATGCTTTAAAAATAACCACGATAGATTCAGACAATAATAATTCTGATAATTTAGGGCTTTCACAACTTGCTTACGATGCAACGGCAGGTGGCACCACCAATCTTACCGAAACTGTAGCAGCTAGTAATGCTACATTAGTTATTGATGGTATTTCAATTAGTAAAGCATCTAACAAAATTACAGATGCCATTGAAGGTGTTACACTTGATCTGCTAAAAACCAATTTAGGTAGTCCAACAACATTAAACCTATCTCGTGACACTGCCAGCATTCAAAGTACGATATCTTCCTTTGTCAAGGCATTCAATGATCTCAACAAAACGATAGCTGATTTATCAAAGTATGATGCAACAACTAGACAAGCATCAATCCTAACTGGTGATTCAACCGTACGATCAATTCAAACAAAATTACGCAATGCAATTTCTGATCCCCTAACAACAGCTGGAGGGGGTTTAAGTTTATTGTCAGAAGTAGGTATTTCATTTCAAACAGATGGAACACTTAAGTTTGATCCGTCAAAACTGACGGAAATACTCAATGATCCGACAAAAGACATTTCAACGTTATTTGCATCAATTGGAAAGACCAATGATAGTCAAGTAACTTTCGTCAGCGCTGGTTCCGAAACAATGAATGGAGAATATTCACTTGATATTAGCCAAATTGCTACACAAGGGAAGGCAAGTGGTAGCATACCAGCAACACTAACAATAAACTCGGGAATCAACGACAAATTAGAACTTGTTATTGATGGCGTTAATGCTAGCATTACTGTTGCTGCAGGAACCTATACCTCAACCTCACTAGCGGCTGAAATTCAATCCAAAATAAATGGAGACTCAGCCATTTCTTCGGCAGGTATTAAAGTAACTATGAGTGAATCTGCTGGAATACTTACTATTGCTTCAAATCAATACGGCTCTGCATCAACCATATCGATTACTGGTGGAAATGGCAAAGCAACTTTATTTGGTACTCCTATTGAATCTAACGGATTAGATGTTGCTGGTACAATCAATGGCATACCTGCTACAGGCTCTGGTCAAATTTTAACCGGTAATGGCGACAGTAATGAACTCATACTAAATATTTCTGGTGGTAATACTGGAGCAAGAGGAAATATTAATTTTGCACATGGCTTTGCCGCAAAATTAGACATGCTAATAGATGAAATGCTTGATGACCGTTTAATTGACAGTCGCATTGACGGCATTAATTCTTCAATTAAAGATATTGATAATCAAAGAGAAAATCTTAATCGTCGGCTTGTGGATGTGGAAAAACGTATTCGTGCTCAATTCACCGCACTAGACTCAATGATTGCTGGTATGACACAAACCAGTAACTTCTTGCAACAACAATTATCCAGACTTCCTGGAACAAGCAAATAATGAGGTTACCTCATTAACTTTAGAAAGGAACAAAAATGTATATTGCAATGAATAATGGGATTTCTGCTTATCAAAAAATTGAGGTTGAAACAAGTATACAATCAGCTGATCCTCACAAACTTATCCTGATGTTGTATGAAGGTGCACAAGAAGCCCTTGCAAAAGCAAGAATGTATATACACCACAATGAAATCGCTGAAAAAGGACAAATGATCTCAAAAGCTATTATGATTATTGATCATGGTTTGAAAGCCAGCTTGGATACGAACGCAGGTGGTGATTTGGCAATAAAACTGCAAGCACTCTATGAATATATGGCACATCGATTATTGATAGCTAATATTCACAATGATGTTGAAATGATTGATGAAGTCAATAGACTTTTGTTTGAATTGCATGATGCATGGAAAAAGATTGGGCAATCACAAAAAGCTAATGAAACTGTATCAACAACGACAATTTAATAATTCTTCTATTTTTGAAAAGATGGATAGTACGCAAACAATAATGATTTATAAAGCCATTCTCGCAATCACCGGCAAAATGTTAATCGCTGCTCAAAATAAAGAATGGGATGAATTAGTATCTCTAGAACAAGAATGTGGAAAGTTAGCACAAATATTAATAAATGAAAACCATCAGCCTATACTAGATACAGAATTGCTGCAAAACAAGATAAAAATAATTCATCAAATTTTGGATGACGATGCTCAAATTAGAGCAATTACTGAATCTTGGATGATACGACTACAAGATATACTTTGTGCTAATGGCAAGGTACGCAGCCTTCAACGGGCATATCTAACGACTGAAAATACATAGCTTCTTGAGTATGCCTAGAATGGACCGATTCTGGAAAAACCATCGTGATTCCAACTGCAATCAAACCTGATTTAATCGCTCACCTAACTCAACTAAAACTTGTTACACCTGTAACAGCAATTCCAGATACACAGAATTCTTCCATACAATTTGAACAAGGCCACAAATATCAAGCTCTCGTTGAGGCACGATTATCTAACGGCAATGCTAGAGTATCTATTGCAGAAAAACTCATTCAAATGCATTTGCCAGAAGAATTCCGAGCTGGTAGCAAACTTGATGTTATTTTTGTCAACCACGAACCGGATTTAAAATTTCTTATTTCAAATCAAGCCTTATTAGAAACCGACAATAATACATCTATAAGTACTACTGGACGTTTTCTAGGCGCTCTTATGCAAAATGCATTTAATCATTCTCTACCAAAGACAACCCAGTTAATTACTAGTTATACTCCAATTCTTGATGAAGCATCGATAAATAGCGCCGAATTGCCCGGTTTATTACAAAAAACAATTACACAAAGTGGATTATTCTATGAGTCACATCAGGCACAATGGATTAACGGAGAAAATACTCTCGAAAATTTACACAATGAACCTCAAAATAAGCCCATGTCAGTAACAACAGAGATATCAAAATCAATAATTCCTGCATCACTTAATACTGATGTGCCATTGAGCACTCACAATATATCTTTAGTATTACAACAGTTAGCAACTTTAGAAACTAGCCATCTTTTTTGGCGTGGTGAAGTTTGGCAAAATCAACAGATGGAGTGGGATATCTTTGAACAGCCAGAAAACAACAATAGAAGTGACTTCGATCCTGCTACACAATGGCAAACACAAATACGTCTTTCTATGCCTGAGTTAGGAAATATCATAGCAAGAATTTCCCTAAACGCCAGTAGCATTAATATTAAACTGGCTGCCTCTCAATTAGAAGCAGCTAGCTTATTGAGAAATAATCAGTTACCACTCGCAGTTGATCTGCAATCAGCAGGATTAACCATCAAAGCAATAGAGGTACAACACGATGACAGCGAATGAATCTTATCGCAGCGCAGTCGCACTCGCATACCGAGAAGGTCAAATAGCACCCAAAGTTCTTGCAAAAGGCCGTGGCCTTATTGCTCAAGAAATTATTAAACGTGCTAAAGAAGCCGGTATTTATGTTCATGAATCAAGTGAATTGGTTTCGCTTCTTATGCAAGTTAATCTTGATGAGCGCATTCCTCCACAGCTGTATGTTGCAGTTGCCGAATTATTAGCCTGGCTTTATCGTCTGGATCAACAAAAAGGAAAAAATCAGATTTCTGATAGCTCAATCCACAAGCTAATCTAAAAATTCCAGGAGCAAATTAACCATGCAAGAATCTAATCAAAATGCCGAAGTCCCTAAAACACTGGAACCAACCACACTTATAAAAGATGAAAATTTTCGTGTTTATTCAGAGATTGATATTTTATTTTTATTGCGAAAAATAACGCAAACTAACTCTCTTGTCATGCTTTCTTTCAATGATGGTAACAATTCTTTTTTAACATCTATTCTTGCAGTAAACTCCGACGAAAAAAAGCTAATAATAGACTATGGTCCCAATGAAAAAATAAGCCAGCAAGCTTTACAGTCCAAAAAATTATTTTTTGTTACTACGCAAAACAAAGTCAAAATTGAATTTTCCTCAAATCACATAGATAAAACAGATTTTAAAGGGAAAAATGCATTTTTAATTAACATTCCAGAGTATTTATTACGTATCCAAAGAAGAGATAATTTCCGAATTTCTACTCCAATTGCAAAACCCCTTAAATGTTTAATTCCAATTCCAGTAGAAAACAAATCTATAACTACTGAAATCACTTTACTCGATATTAGTTGTGGTGGCATTGGAGCGATTGATCAAAATTCTAATATTAATTTTGAACCAGGGATAATTTATAAAGATTGTCAAATTTCACTTCCTGAAATCGGCATAGTTAACGCAACTATCGTCGTAAAAAATGCATACCCAATGAAATTGCAAAGTGGTGCTTCGTATTATCGCATTGGATGTCAATTTATAGATCTACCAGCAAAAACAGAAGCAATGATACAACGCTATATTGTTAAGCAAGAACAAATAATAAAAACCAAAGATTCTTAAATAGAAAA
>CADEDJ010000020.1 GCA_902826055.1 uncultured Nitrosomonas sp.
CGCTTAATGAAAGTGTTTACTCGCATGATTTATTCGCCCGTATAATCCCGCACACTATAAAAACACACCGCTATTGAAAGACCGGCGAACCGGCACAATGTACGATCAAGTATTCCGGGCGGCGTTTTTAAGTCCGGTTTTTAACGCCGCAGATAGTTTTTCAGCGGTTTCTTAAGATAAATTTCAAAAATAAGCGTAGATTTACACCCATGAAACCCCCAAAAAGAATTGAACCCCTGATCCAGGATGGCTTTATCGATGAAGTGATCCGTCAATTAATGAGCGGCAAGGAAGCTTCGGTTTATGTGGTCCGCTGTGGAGAAGAGATACGTTGCGCGAAAGTATACAAAGAAGCCAACAAACGCAGTTTTCGCCAAAGCACGGATTACACCGAAGGGCGCAAGGTAAAAAACAGCCGTCGTGCACGCGCCATGGAGAAAGGGAGCCGGTATGGACGCAAAGCTCAGGAGGAATCCTGGCAAAGTGCCGAGGTTGATGCCTTGTACCGGCTCGCTGCTGCGGGGGTGCGTGTGCCTAAGCCGTATCATTTTCATGAGGGCGTATTGCTGATGGATCTGGTGACTGATGGCAATGGCAACGCAGCCCCGCGGCTCAGCGAACTTGTACTGACTGCCGAGTTATCTCATGAATATCACCGCATACTGATTACGCAGGTGGTTCGTATGCTATGCGCGGGGATTATCCACGGCGATTTGTCCGAATATAACGTGCTGGTCGACAGCAACGGGCCTGTGATCATCGATTTGCCACAAGCTGTCGATGCCGCTGCCAATAACCAAGCGTGCAGAATGCTGCTACGCGATGTCGAGAACTTGGCAGTTTATTTCGGTCAGTTTGCGCCTGAATTGCTAACTACTAGTTATGGCATGGAGATATGGTTACTCTACCAAAGCGGACAATTACATCCGGAAAGCGTTTTGACCGGGCACTTCGAACGTATTGAAAAACCGGTCAACCTTCAAAGCGTTCTCCGGGAAATTGATGACGCGCTGAAAGAAGAGGAAGCAAGGAAACTTTACCGGGCATTACATGCCCATCAATGATGCGCGGATTTGGATTCGCTGTAGGGAACAATTCCCGCTTTCTTGTATGCCGGTCTCGATAAAATTGCATCCAAATATCGCGTCACATGGTTATGGGGAAGCCATGCTAACATTTAGCGCCAGAATAATTTCGATTCATCGACTTCCTGCCAAATTGTTGCAGATAAGTGTGCAGATTGCGCAGCCTCAAGTTGCAGTGCGCCACAGATGCGGCCGAGTTCAAAGCTAAGCGCGGTGGATTGCTTGGGTATCGCGCGCAGTAATTGTATGCCGATGCGTAGATCGTTTTCGTACCCTAGCTTGTCTTGCAATGTTGCCAAAACGGTGATGAAATGTTCGGTGTGTTTGCCATAGAGCGGTAAAAAGGCTTCTGCGGCATAGCGCATTTTCTTTGCAGCAATGCGTGCCAGGTGACGTTCTGCGGGGTTGAGTTTGGCGAAACCATGACAACGTTTGTGCAGTTGTTGCCAGCGCTTTTCGAGAATAATTCCAGCCCACGCTTTAACATCGCCTTCGTGCCTATCGGCTGGTGTTGCCAGCAAGCTACGGCCGACATCGAGTATGAGTTGGGTCAATGCAGGTTTGCGAAGCCATGATTGCGCGCGTTGGCGGGCATGGGTGGCGGTATTTGTTATCAGATTCGCCACGTTATTTTCTGCTGACATATTCTCAGATGACCAAGCCAGATGCGTGAGCATTTTGGGTAAGATTTGTTCTTGAAAAACATCCCAATCACGTGCCGGATTGAGTACATGCATTAATTCGCGCAATTCTTGATCCCAGTCAGGCAGGGGCTGTCCCCGTGATTTTGCCAGGAGTACGCCCGTGCGCAACCGGCGTAGTGCGACGCGAAGCTGGTGCAGGTATTCCGTCTCGTGCGCATGCTCCAGAAATCCCGGTACGTTGGCGACGAATTGCACCAATGCCGCTTGCAGGATGGCATTGCTGGCGTCTGCGCTGGTTTGATGCTTATCGATGGGCGCATGGGTTGATTTGACCGGAGCAGGTTTTACTGCACCGCACAAGATATAGCCACGCTCTGCTTTACTGCGCGGCTCAATGTGCAGCGGCACTTGCTGCAATAATTGCACGGCTAGATCAAACAAAAATTCCGGTGTGCCGGATTTGAGCTCGATTTCCACTTCACAAATAGGCCGATTGGCTTCTCCAGCATGGATTTTGCCGCGATCGAGCGCCACTTCGGCATGCGCTTGGTCGTTAATAACTTGCCAGGTGGTGCGTTGAAACTCGGTAGTAAAAACCGGAATGATGCGCTTCAGCTTGATACCGTTGAGTAAATCCAATGCTTCTTGTGGCAGCGCAGAAAAATCCGGATGCGTGCCATCCGTGACGGATACTTCCCATTCCGGACGATTCGTTAACGCGCCGACCGATTGCGTTTCCGCTTTCAGCGTTTGAATCCATTGATCATCCACTTGGCGCACGCGTAACGCGATGCCGCATTGCATCAGATCAAATTTTGGCGTATCAAAATACGTGCTGTATAAGCGACGTTGTTGCGGCGCAATCTTACTCAGCATTGGATGCTGCTGCATGTGTGAACTATGGCGCGGCTGTAGGGCTAGTTTCAGTTCAATTTCCATGACGTTTCCCGGATGCAAGCAATCCAGCTTCGGGCCGTGGCGGGAATAGTTTCTTGCTTACTCAATTTTCAAATTGTCAAAGTCGATACCCTCGGGGCCCGCGGGTGTTTTCAGCTTTAGATTTTCCAGCGCGTTAACCACACCATCCGCGATGATCAGGTTGCGATACCATTTATAATTGGCGGGCACGATATGCCAAGGTGCTTGATCGGTGCTGGTTGCGGCCAGCATGGCCTCGAATGCTTGTTGATAATTTTCCCATAATTTGCGTTCTCTCAGATCAGTGACATTGAATTTCCAACGCTTCTCCGGATTTTTGATACGTTCTTCCAATCGTTTTTTCTGTTCATCTTTGGAAATATGCAGAAAATACTTGAGAATAACTGTGCCGTTCTCCGATATCAGCTCCTCGAATTCCTTGATCTGATTGAACCGCTGTTTGACCACTTTGTCCGAAATGAGGCCATGCACGCGGGTAATCAATACATCTTCGTAATGCGAGCGATTGAAAATGCCGATCTGGCCCTTGGCAGGCGCTTTTTGATGCACGCGCCACAGAAAATCATGCGCCAATTCTTCCGCGGAGGGCGTTTTGAAAGTGACCACCTTGCAGCCCTGCGGATTGACACCCGACATGACATTTTTAATCGTGCCGTCTTTACCGCTGGTGTCCATGCCCTGCAATACAATCAGGAGCGAATGGCTGCTGTTGGCATACAGGCGTTCTTGCAATTCACTTAATTGGGTAATTAATTTTTCCGTAGCGATTTTAGCTTTTTCTTTATCCTCATCGGTTTTTTTATAATCACCGGTGTCGTCGGGGGCGAAATCGGACAAGTTTAATTTGCTGTCGGGTTTTACTTGGTTGTTTTTCATGTGGATTTTCTCCAAAGATTAGCTTGGATCATTAATTTCTTGTTGAAGTATGATGATCATATTTCACTTCCAAGGACGGCTAAATGCGATTGATGCATGTTTTATTTCATAAAAACGATAAGAAGTACTCCGACAAGACTGCCCTTTATTATGGGATTACCCGGTACGCTCTACTTTTACACGCGTTTTTGTTGAACGGCGGGTTATGCGCGCTGTTTTTTTCAGTCAATGCCAGTAATTCCGATAAAGCCTCATTTACCGCTTGTGATGTGGGAAAAGCCTTTGCTACAGCCGGCTCAAGTAGTACGAATGATGTGCCTTTGACAACCTCAGCATAAAACTTTCCTCGTTCCATCGTTGCAAAGTCTGAGCGTTTATAGCTTTTACGCATGGCTTCCGCTTTTTTAATCCCAGTCGAATCGCCTAGTTGATTAGCATCTTGCTAATCGTACCTCACGTGATATCGTTGATAGTATAAGATCTTAGAATTAATGGACACATATATGGCAAATAAGCGCATATTTCTAAATTGATTCAGAATCTGACAATATCAGCAAGCATGTTAAAAAACAATGGATAATCCCTATTTCACCACCCCGATCGCACAACATATCTGGGACAGCAAATACCGCTACCGTGAACATGGAGTGGTAGTGGATGCGTCGATTTTCGATACTTGGAATCGTGTTGCGCAGGAATTGGCTGCGCAAGAAAAAAATCAGGCTTACTGGCAAGCGCGCTTTTTCGATATTTTGCGCAATTTTAAATTTTTGCCCGGTGGAAGGATTCAGGCGGGGGCAGGAACTGAGCATCGGGTGACATTGTTCAACTGTTTCGTGATGGGAACAATTCCCGATGCCATGGATGGCATTTTCGATGCGCTCAAGGAGGGCGCATTGACGATGCAGCAGGGCGGCGGGGTTGGTTATGATTTTTCCACTTTGCGGCCGCGTGGCATGCAGGCCGATGGTGTCGGCGCGGTAGCTTCAGGGCCGGTTTCTTTCATGCGCATCTGGGATAGTATGTGCGCGACCATACTTTCAACCGGCGCGCGGCGTGGCGCCATGATGGGTACGTTGCGTTGCGATCATCCCGATATCGAAGAATTCATTGCGGCCAAGCAGAAACGCGGCCAGTTGCGGCATTTTAATATTTCCGTGCTGGTGAGCGACGCACTGATGGAGGCAGTGAAAAACGACACCGAGTGGCCGCTGGTTTTTCCTGCTGCAAGCGCCTGTAGTAATGAAGAAATCGTGCTGCGAAGCTGGCCGGGTTATCAAAATCCAGTACCTTGCAAAATTTATAAGCGTATCCGTGCCCGCGCGCTGTGGCAAAAAATCATGCGTGCCAGCTATGATTCTGCCGAACCAGGCGTATTATTTATTGATCGCATCAATCACTTGAATAATCTGTATTACTGCGAAACGATTCGCGCAACCAATCCATGCGGTGAAGTGCCGCTGCCGCCATACGGCGCTTGCAATCTGGGTTCAGTTAATCTCACGCAATTTGTGCGCGAGCCTTTTACCACGCAGGCGCAACTTGATTGGAATGGCATTCGCATGACGGCTGGCACGGCGGTGCGGCTATTGGATAATGTCATTGATATTTCGCATTTTCCATTGCCCGCCCAAGCCGGCCAAGCGCGCAATTCACGCCGCATCGGTCTAGGAATGACGGGTTTGGCCGATGCCTTAATCATGCTGCACATCCGTTATGGCAGCAACGAGGCCATGCAAATAGCGCAGCAAGTCATGCAGTGTATTTGTTATGCCGCGTACCAGAGTTCGATCGAGATTGCGTGGGAAAAAGGCGCATTTCCGCTATTTGACCGGGAAAAATATCTTGCCGGTGCTTTTGTGCAAACACTGCCCGAGCCGATTCGCAATGACATTGCGCAGCAGGGCATCCGCAATAGCCATCTGACTGCCATTGCTCCGGCTGGCACCATCAGTTTATTAGCGAATAATATTTCGAGCGGATTAGAGCCGGTATTTGATAGCTGTTACACCCGGAAGATATTGAATCTGGATGGGAGTTATTCAACCTATCCAATCACTGACTATGCGGTGGCGTTGTGGCGTACAAACCGTCAATGTGACGATTTGCCGCCGGCTTTTGTCAATGCACATACGTTGTCGCCCGTTGAACACCTTAATATACAGGCGGCGGTTCAGCCCTATGTGGATCAGGCGATTTCCAAGACCATCAATATACCGGCAGACTACAGTTTCGATGTCTTGGGTCATCTCTATCAAGATGCCTATGATCTGGGTTTGAAGGGCTGCACCATTTTCCGGCCTAATCCGGTTACCGGTTCCATTTTAACTGACCTTGATAAAGAAGACTCAACGCTGCACTGTTGTAGTCTGGAACGCGAAGCGGACTGATAAACTGAAGTCGCCTGGAAATTCCAGCATAATTATCATTTCTCCCCGGTTTTCTTGATGATAGGCAAATGCCTCCAAATTTATTACTTTGGCTGCCATAGAAGATTGGAAATCAAAAAACAGTCTGTGGTATGCTGAAATCGGTAAGTCGACAATCAAAGAAAGCAATGGGAGCCGTCTAAATTGCTGCATCAAGCGTATATTTGTTAGTGGTTTAAGTCGGCTAAACTCAGCTTACGATCGCAAAAACAGGAGGTGTAACATGGCAAAAATTCTTATTCTGTATTACAGCATGTACGGTCATATCGAAATTATGGCCAACGCGGTAGCCGAAGGTGCACGTAACGTCGAGAATACCGAGGTTGTCGTTAAACGTGTCCCCGAACTCATGTCGGAAGAAGTGGCACGGAGGGTAGGTGCCAAGCTTGATCAGGCAGCACCGGTTGCAACGGTGGACGAATTGCCAAACTATGATGCCATCATCTTTGGTACACCTACGCGTTTCGGCAACATGTGCGCGCAAATGCGCAACTTTCTGGACCAGACTGGCCGATTATGGCTAAGCGGCGGACTGATTGGCAAAGTGGGCAGCGTGTTTACATCCACAGGCACGCAGCATGGCGGACAGGAAACCACGATTACATCGTTTCATACCACTTTGCTGCATCACGGCATGATCATTGTGGGCGTTCCCTACTCCTGTCAGGAAATCATGAATATGAGTGAAATCACCGGCGGTTCGCCTTATGGAGCAAGCACGCTGGCCGGTGGCGATGGTAAACGTCTTCCGTCAGATAATGAAATAAAAATTGCGCGCTTTCAGGGTGCACACGTTGCGCAACTGGTCAACAAACTTGCTCGCTGACGGGAGATTTTGAGAAGAATAATGTCCGCGCTTTTCGCCAGCAGGAATTTTGAATGACGAGCCAAAAATCACCAGCGCTTTCGCCCGTTTTGTATTTACCGCACGGTGGCGGGCCGTTACCTATTCTTGGTGACAAAGGGCATGAAGAAATGGTTTCTTTTCTGAACGAAATCGTAACCAAGCTGGGTGAGCCATCCGCGATTGTAGTCATCAGTGCGCACTGGGAAGAAGAGCAGGCAACGATAACCAGCAATAGCCATCCCGAGATAATCTATGATTATTATGGATTCCCTGCCGAGGCCTACACCATTCAATACGCGGCACCGGGCAATCCCGGGTTGGCGAAAGAAATGTATACCCTGTTAATGGCGAGCGGCATACCGGCGAGACTCGATGAGCAGCGCGGTTTTGATCATGGATTGTTTGTGCCGCTCAAGCTGATGTATCCCAAGGCACAGATCCCTTGCATTCAGCTATCGTTGCTCAAGAATTTGGATCCGAGAAAGCATATTGCCCTCGGAAAAGCGATTGCATCGCTGCGAGAGAAAAATATTCTGATTATCGGTTCTGGCATGTCATTTCATAATTTGAAAACATTTTTTACGCATGATATCGACAGCAGCCGAGAAAACGACGCGTTTGATCAATGGTTGATTGAAACGTGTACCCATCCGGAAATTTCATCGGAACAGCGCGAACAGCAATTGATCGAATGGGAAAAAGCGCCGTTTGCGCGGTTTTGCCATCCGAGAGAAGAGCATTTATTGCCCTTGCATGTTTGCTTTGGTATCGCTTGCGCCGGCTCCCCTATAGGCAAGGTTGTATTTAATGGGCAGATTATGGGGAAAAAAGTGACGAGCTTGCTGTGGTAGCAGGATCATGGAATGGAGGATCGGTATGAAAAAAATAAAATTGGAAAATTGGGTATCCGGTTGCATATTCGCAATCTTTTTAACGATAAGCAACACATGGTCGGCACAGGATGAGAAAACCGCTCCTGGATTTGTATGGAAGGATGGTGCAGAAATTTACGCCAAAATTTGCGCGTATTGCCATGAAGCGCAAGTAGGGCCGCAAATTCGCCATCGTGAACTTCCCGCAGCCTATATCCGCGCAGTTGTCCGCACTGGGAATCGCGCCATGCCGGCCTTTCGCGCTTCAGAAATCGACGATGAATCATTAGTTAAACTGGCGGATTTTATTTCAAAAAAAGAAACGCAGCATTAAGGAGGTCCCATTCTATGGATGAAACGCGACGTAACCTCATCAAAGGCATGCTTACGAGCGGAACCTTGCTGGCCTTCGGTATTCCTACCGTCTCGCAAGCGATGTCCATCAGCCAAACACTGTCGGATAGTACGCGCAATTGCCAGTTGTTACTGGGGAATACCCCCATAGACGAAGCATTTGCCAGAGGCGCTCAGGCCGCTTGCACCAGTTATATCAATCATCATCAAAGCGTATTACCGGCATTCAAATTAGAAGATGAACTATTAACCAATCCGCTACGTATCGTGGACTTATTGACACAATCCCGGAATATGCGCTGGATTGCCGTTATGGATCATGCCAGCGCAGCGATATTCACTGAATTAGTACGGAATCTTGAAGGACGTTTGCTTTCACTGGGCTCGCATTCTTCATCCGGCGACGATACTTCTTTTCCTAACCGGCATATTTGGACTACTGCGGCATCGATGTACAGCGCAGGAGGATTGCTGGCTTCCTTGCTTTTCGAAAACCGGCAGGATTTTTTTATCGTTGAAAATTTTCTTGAGCAAATGATGGGAGAAAGTGCAATAAAAAGCCCATTACTAGCGGGGTTTGCAACTTATCAGCGAGTTGCGCAGCCCGCAACCCGCTTACATTGCGCTGGCGTGTCTCCGCAGGAGGCCAGCCGGATCATCGGCTGGAAAGCATCAGAAAATTGGAAATCGATTTCCTTTCATGCAGACCAATCCTCCGCCTACCAGGATAAGACAGCAAGTGACGCAGCAATTAAACATCCTCAATTTGACAACTGGATAGAGGCTACCGGCTATGCGGTTGTGGCCAGTGCATTAGGGATGGGGATAAATCAACAGCCTTGCGCCAGTTGCGCATTTGTACATCGATCGGATCAGCGCAATCCGGATCATCGAGGGTTACCGGGAAAACATTTCGTTTCGTTCGTTATCGACGTGTAGGGAGAATACAGCATGACTAACAAATATATCGCACTGCCCAAAGGCGTATCGGCAGAAAACTTCGATGCGGCTATCCGTGCTTTTCGCAAGGTACTCGGCGATGCTTCTGTGCTCACCAGCGCAGAACAGCTTGCACCCTACATTAAGACGATGATGCCGGTTCCTGATGCCGACCATACGCCATCCGCGGCATTACTGGCTACAACCGTCGAGCAAATCCAGAAAATCGTTGCGATTTGCAATCAATACAAAGTACCGGTCTGGATGATCTCCACCGGGAAAAATCTAGGTTATGGCTCGGCAGCCCCGGCGGAGCGAGGTCAAGTGGTGCTCGATCTCAAACGCATGAATCGCATCCTTGAAGTGGATAAAGACTTGGCTTTTGCCTTGGTCGAGCCGGGTGTAACCTATCAGCAACTCTACGATTACATCAAAGAACACAAACTGGGCCTATGGCTGTCGATGCCCGCACCCTCCGCCATCGCCGGGCCAGTCGGTAATACGCTGGATCGTGGCGTGGGTTATACGCCTTATGGCGAGCACTTCCTGTTTGCTTGCGGTATGGAAGTCGTGCTGGCAAACGGCGAAATTTTGCGCACCGGCATGGGTTCGATGCCGAATTCCAACACCTGGCAGGTCTTCAAATGGGGATATGGCCCTTATCTGGATGGCATTTTTACGCAATCGAACTATGGCATTGTCACCAAATTCGGTTTCTGGTTGATGCCTGAACCACCGGCATTCAAGCCGTTTGTCATTCAATATCAGCACGAAGAAGATATCGTCGAGATCGTCGAAACGATCCGGCCGCTGCGCATCAGCGGGGTCATTCCGAATGCGGTGGTCATTGCCCATGCGCTGTATGAGGCGCCAGTAAAAGCCAAGCGCAGCGATTATGTGTCCGGGCCGGGTTCAATTCCGGATGAAGCGGTCTACCGGATCATGAAAGACCATAAACTGGGAATCTGGAACGTATATGCCGCGCTCTATGGCACACAGGAACAGATCGATGTAAATTGGAAGATCGTGACACAGGCCTTCGGCCAATCCGGCAAGGCAAAAATCCTGACGGAGCAGGAAGCGGCGGATGATCCTGCATTTGCTTACCGCGCCAAGCTCATGCGTGGAGACATGACACTCACGGAATTTTCGTTATATAACTGGCGCGGAGGTGGCGGGTCGATGTGGTTTGCACCCGTCTCGCAAGCGCGTGGCAGTGAAACCCTCAAACAAATGGCGCTGACCAAGCAGATTCTTGCGAAATACGGATTGGATTATTCCGGCGAATTCATCGTCGGCATGCGCGATATGCATCATATCGTCGACGTGCTGTACGACAAGACCGATCCTGAACAGACGAAAGCGGCGTATCAGTGTTTCGATGAATTGCTGACTGAATTCTCCGCGCGAGGATATGGCACTTATCGCGTCAACACGGCTTTTATGGATAAAGTTGCTGAAACTTATGGTCCGGTGCAGAGAAACGTTCACAAAACGCTGAAGAAAGCACTGGATCCCAATGGCATCATAGCACCTGGAAAATCCGGCATTCGCTAATTTCATCTGGACTTTGAGCAAAAGATAATCATTCTAAAGCGGAGGAAAAGATGAGAAAAATCAAGGCAGCCGTTGTCCGCCAGCCAGGCGGGCCTTTCCAGATAGAAGAGCTGGTGCAGGATGAGCCACATTTTGATGAAGTGCGTGTCCGTATTGTAGCAACGGGAATGTGTCATACCGATATGGTCGCGCGCGATCAGCTTTATAAAGTGCCGCTTCCCATCGTGCTTGGACATGAAGGTTCGGGGGTAGTCGAGCAAATCGGCAGTAACGTGAAGAAAGTAGCCGTTGGCGATCACGTGGTGCTGACCTATATGTGGTGCGGTCACTGCAAACCTTGCTTAAATGGCGATTTGACTTATTGCGAGCATTTTTATGCCTTGAATTTCAATGGCGCACGCGAAGACGGCAGCACGTCAACCTTTGGAACAGACAACACACCAGAACCGATTCACGATCATTTCTTCGGACAATCGTCGTTTGGCACCTTTGCGCTGGTGCACGAGCGTAACGTCATCAAAGTCCCCAAAGATGCGCCCTTGGAGCTGCTTGGCCCTTTGGGTTGCGGCATTCAGACTGGTGCCGGAGCCGTGATTAACGCGCTCAAAGTGAGTCCGGGCAGCAGTTTCGCGGCTTTCGGCGGTGGTGCGGTGGGACTCAGTGCCGTGATGGCGGCACGGGCTGCCGGTGCCACGACTATTATCTCGGCAGACGTGGTTCCTTCGCGCTTGGCTCTGGCGATGGAACTCGGCGCCACCCATACCATCAACAGCCGGGAAACCGATCCGGTCGAAGCGGTTCGTAAAATTACCGGTGGCGGCACTGATTTCGCGCTGGAATCGAGCGGGCGTCCAGCCGTGTTGCGTCAAGCCATTGATGCGCTGGCTATCCGGGGAACATGCGGTATCGTCGGTGCACCCGCCTTGGGTACGGAAGCGAGTTTCGATGTGAACGGTGTAATGACAACAGGGAAGCGCATTATTGGCATCATTGAAGGCGATAGCAAACCCGATCTTTTCATTCCAGCACTGGTTGAGCTTTATCAGCAGGGAAGATTTCCTTTTGATAAGCTGGTGAAATTCTACTCCCTCGATCAAATCAATCAGGCTGCTGAAGATAGCGAGAAGGGCATCACGATCAAACCGATCATCCGGCTGCAGTAAAATTTACCAACGTTCCTCCGAATAACTTCAACTGGATCTTGGGTAAAACAAACAGGAAAAATGCATTATGGAAAATAAAAAAGAATCTCCACCGCTTTATTCAAATTTCGATCAACTATTGATTAACGGTCAATGGCGCCACGGCAAGGGAGCAAAGGTTCTAAGCGATTTGAATCCTTATAATGGTACTATTCTTGCCGAAATTCCACATGCCAATCGCGATGACATGGATGAAGCCTATCGTGGTGCCGCAAAGGCGCAGCACGCATGGGCGGCATTAATACCGGGCGAGCGCGCAGCAATTATGCGCCGTGCGGCGCAGATTATGGAAGCGCGCCGTGAAGAAATTGTGTCATGGATCATTCATGAGTCCGGCGGCACGCGTATTAAAGCCAATCTGGAGTGGAATGCCGTACACGGCGTGCTGCTTGAGGCAGCCACCCTGCCTTATCTGGTGGAAGGCCGGATTCTTCCGGCGGATATCCCCGGCAAGGAAAGCCGCATGTACCGTAAACCCGTCGGCGTCGTCGGTGTGATCAGCCCTTGGAATTGGCCATTTCAGCTCACTGCCCGTTCTGCAGCGCCTGCGCTTGCGGTCGGTAATGCTGTCGTGGTCAAGCCGGCCAGCGATACCCCTATAACGGGCGGATTGCTGTTTGCAAAAATCCTTGAAGAAGCAGGATTGCCTCCAGGTATACTCAGCGTTATCGTCGGTGCAGGCAGCGAGATTGGCGATGCCTTTGTCACCCATCCTATTCCTCGCGTCATATCATTTACCGGTTCAACACCGGTTGGCCGCAATATCGCAAAGTTAGCGGCTGAGGGCCCCATGCTAAAGCGGCTTGAATTGGAATTGGGCGGGAATGGCCCGTTCGTGGTATTGAATGATGCCGACCTGGAACAAGCTGTCGAGGCTGCCGTGTTTGGTAAATTTCTGCACCAGGGTCAAACCTGCATGAGCGTTAATCGCTTCATTATCGATGACCGGATTCACGATGAGTTTGCGGAACGCTTTGCCGCTCGCGTACGCCAACTAAAAGCAGGTGATCCGGATGCGCCTGATACGATGATCGGTCCCATTATCAACAAATCCCAATTAAATGGCCTGCAACAACGAATTCGAGATGCCGTCTCAGCGGGTGCGCATCAAATGGTTGGCGGTGATGCGCAAGGATTGGTACTTCCACCCCATGTATTTTCTCAAGTCACCAATCAGATGCCAGTGGCACAGACGGAATCGTTTGGCCCTATTGCACCGATCTTGCGTGCACGCAATGAAGCCGATGCGTTGAATATCGCTAACGACACCGACCTTGGGTTGGCTGCCGCGGTGTTTACGCAAGATGTCGAGCGCGGCCTTCGGTTCGCACAGCAACTCGAATCCGGCATGGCGCATATCAATGATCAGCCGGTCAACGATTTACCTTACAATCCATTCGGCGGTGAAAAAAATTCAGGCGTCGGCCGTTTCAATGGCGCTTGGGCCGTTGCAGCATTTACGACTGATCAATGGATCAGTATTCAGCACATACCTCGCCACTATCCCTTCGATACTCGAAATATCACCTAATAAAAATTCAAGTTGCACTTAAATGGGGAGTACTAAAGCTTACACTACTGTAAAAATTAATGAGACAGTAGTGATTACAACAATGTGCGCATTCACCAAGGCAAAATGTGCCGCGGCCATACTCCGATGCAAACATTAATTGACGGAAAGGAGATATGGGACGATAAAATTTACGCATTGAATAAATGAATTTGATCTAACAGGCACATCGTAATATCGGGTAACTGTCAGATCAGGTCGCGACTACTACACGTAAACCCACTCATCCTAATTGGTGATGTAATGAATGTGTTTGTGTATGGCAATTTGAAATCAAGCACAAACCATTAAAGTTTTTCATTGCTGGCTGCAATTCATTTAGAACTTTTTGTGCGTGGCCTTCCTGGCATGCAAGAATTATTACTGCATTCTCATTGGTAATTAGAGCGTCATCTGGATTTCGTATGCCTCGTGAACCGATGCCACCTGCATTTTTGATGATAGTGTATCCGCGTACTTCGGATCTCTCTAATAATTCTATTAGATGATTGAGATATTCTATTCCGATCACTATTTCGAATCTTTTCAATGAAATTGAATCATTCATTTATTTTTCCCAGGAAATTAGATAATTACCCAATATTGTTATGAGATGTTTTCTTGTATGGCCGCTTACGGTCTCGTTGATCCCTGCAACCCCTCATGCTTCCGTGATAACTTTCTTCAGATGCAAAAGAAAAAGATGCCATCTTAGTTCAGTTAACATGAGGTGTATATTAAGGAAACCTTGGTTTTTTCCTAAAGGGAACCATTAAGTTGCACTACTTGATTGGGTAAATATGATCAGTAAAAATGTGCACGATTGGGTGTAAGAAACCAGTGGTGCCAGCTACATTGATTCCATAAATTCTTTAAGCACGACAACATGGTTAATATCCTCATTTTTAGCTGCATAGACCAAGGTCACGGTTTTATGCTTGGCTAATAAGTTTAAAACAACTGCTGTAGCAGGATTTTGTGTCAGTTCTGCAACATAACGATTGCGAAATTCTTTGAATTTTTCTGGGTCATGGTTAAACCACTTACGTAATTCTGGCGAAGGGGCAATCTCTTTTAACCACAAATCAATTGCTGCTTGTTCTTTCGTCACCCCCCGAGGCCACAGTCTATCCACCAGGATCCTGTATTCATCTTTTGCAGCGTTTTCATAGACTCGTTTAATGTTGATTGCGCTCATGGTATTTGCCGAATATGACCGGCAACAATTTCAAAATTGTATCGGTGTTTTAATACTTACAAATTTTACTTGAGTAAATTTGTATGATGTAAAGAAGTCTCATGCGGAGGTTACCTATACACCACGTTCTGACAGGATTCGACCAAGGCAATTAGATCTTTGCTCGCATAATACGCCTGACTTACTGAAAAGCTGTTTCATTTGTTTAGCATTCCTTCGCATTTGTATCGTTTTCCTAACCGCATATTTTTGTTCAAGTGCCCCCGTTGATGCTTTTTTGTTTTCCTGAAAAAATTCCGGGGGCACGATCCCTATCAGATTTAACCCGAACTGTTATTCCGTAGTACTTGCAGGCGATTAAGACTATCCACTTCCAGCGTCGCGATCTGTTGCAGCTCTCGTGGGTTCCATATGGCATTATCCGAAGACAATGCCACAACGGCCGCTAAGGAGAATGTGATTGTGTAGAGAATAGCAATTGCATAAACTACAAATAATTGGGGTGCTTTTAGTAACTCTCTGATTTCCATAATTTTTACTCCTTATAATAGATTAATTGATTATTTCTGTAAGTGGTAAGTGATATCCGACTTGTAAAAATAACCCTACGATTAATACGCTCTATTGGGTTGACAATGAAATTCTTAATTATTCAACCGCGATAGCACTTCATTTTAAATAGCTAAAAACAGCTATCTAAGGTTAGATAAATATTAATTGTTTAATTACAATAACAACCATCATTACTGTAGGGTGTAAAAAATAAATATCTCACCTTGGAAGAAATAATATAGGTAGAATGTATCAAAGAGAAGTATCAAGAAATGAAACATTTTGTTTCCAAATTGGATACAATACTATTATGCAGGATCTTAATCTTTTCATTATCTTTGCTCGTGTGGTGGAAGCAGGTAGTTTTGCGGAAGCGGCGCGTCGTATGGATATTTCCCGTGCCGCAGTTAGCAAGGCAGTTGCTAAACTTGAGAAGGATCTTAGTACGCGATTACTTCTCCGGAGCACTCGACATCTTAGTTTGACTGAAACAGGTATCGCGCTTTCAGAGCATGTGACACGTATTCTTGAAGAAGCTGAACAGGCCGAACAAGTCGTGAATAGCCTCCATGCCGAGCCGCGCGGAACACTCAGAGTGAGTGTGCCAAGTTCCTTTGGCACGCGCCACATCGCTCCGGCACTTCCTTGTTTTCTGGATCGTTACCCTAAAATCAAAGTAGATTTGACCATTACCGATCGTCCAGGTGATTTGATCGAAGAAGGATACGATGTACAAATTCGCGTAACTAACGAGCCCGATCTTAATCTGGTGGCTCGCAAAATTGCGCCGGTGCGCCGCATATTGTGCGCAACGCCTCAGTATTTCCAGCAATGGGGCGTCCCACAAAAACCACAAGATCTCGTAAAACATAATTGCCTCGATTGCGCACTCTCGCCTGAACAAGGCTACTGGCGCTTCACCGGGCCGGAAGGCAACATCAAGGTTCCAGTATCGGGCACCTTGCGTATTAATAATAATGATGCGCTTGCCCAAGCCGTTCTACATGGATTAGGAATCGCTTTGTTGCCTACTTATACCATTGGCATGGAATTACAAAAGGGACGGCTTCAAGCTGCGCTTCCAGAATACCTATCGGTAGAACGTTATATTTATGCCTGTTATCTGCCAAGCAGGCATTTGCCGAAAAAGATCAGCTCATTTATTAATTTCTTATCGGAACATGTTGGAGATATGCCTTACTGGGATCGATCTTTGAAGTAGATGAGTGCCATCCGGCATCTGGCTTCAAGTCTTATCAACTATGAAACAAAACGTTTATTGACTGTTACCTCTATTCGATCCGTAAACCGATTGATTTTACTGAAGCGGCAAGGAATGTGATTGGTGACAATGAGCATTTATTAGGGTTGGTGGTGGCCTATTGGCAATCTCGAATTCTTCTTATGGAAACTCTGAATAACTGTCATTTCGAGTATAGTGAGAAATCGATGGTATTGATTGCCAAAGATTCCTCATTTTGTTCGGAATGACATGGAGGGTTATTCAGAGTTTCCATAAGTTTTATCAAATGCCGCTTGCCAAAATTTAATAGTGTGTCTGAACCGGTAACCAACAGGCATAACTATCGAGGAAAGGATTCAAGCAATACTGAAAAGTTTTCCATCTATCCATCGGTGATAGATGTTACGCAATGCCTGTTTACATAAATCCACGCTTAGACTGTATTTCGAGGAGAAATGCCTATGAAAATTTTTGTGATTATGTCCATGATTATTTGTAGCCTCGCCAGTTGTGCGACTAATAGCTCTTCTCATTGGCCAGAACAAAATGACGAATGCACGCTAGCAGGAAGGGCGTTCATCTACTCCTGCATCCGTCGAAGATAACCCTACGAGTTACCCTCCTATGAATATCGTATATGTGACGTTTGCCGTCAAGTATGGAGTCCATTGATTTAAGCAGCAAGTAGATTTGCAGAGCGTGTTTCTACTAACGCAAGGCAGATTGTACAGTTAACCAATTGGCCGAGTGTTTGTTGGGTTAGATATGATTTGATAACCATTTTAAAGTTTTGTCTGGCTGATTGTGATAGATTTGCCATATCCCCGGAAGAAATAAGTTGTGCACACGTTTTATTTGTTAATAATCAATCAGATACAATAAGGTTAATAAGTGAGGAAGTACTTAAAAAATTATTCTGTTAAACAATAACATAACTTATTCATAGAACTTTGTATGAAAAAACATGACTTCTCAGAACACACAAGCAATGCTACGAACAGGATTCAACTGGAGGAATCAAAAGATAAATTAGCCCGTCTTGCGTGGTTAATGGATAGCTCTTTTCGTATTCCTGGCACGCAAATTCGCTTTGGTTTTGATGGCTTAATCGGAATGATTCCTGGGATAGGTGATGCAGTGGGCGCAATAATTTCCAGTCATATTTTGACACAAGCTGCTTATATGGGCGTACCCCAATCGATTCTTCTGAAAATGGCTTTCAATATCGGATTGGATGCTATCTTAGGAATAGTCCCCGTGTTTGGAGATATATCGGATTTTGTTTGGAAAGCTAATCAACGGAATGTTAAATTGTTAAGCGATTATCTGGAACAACCAGAAAAAACGGTAATCCATAGTCGTCTTTTTGTCGGAATTCTAGGCTTTTTAGTATTCGGAGCAGTGGCTTTGATCGGTTTACTGGGTTTCTTAATGATGCGTTGGCTTTGGTTTTCCGTTCAAGGAAGTTAATCGTAGTATTTTCAATGCGGTAGATGGCTCATAGCTACTTTTTCACATTGCACGGTAAAGATCTTTGTTTAAGACAATTCAGTATGAACTGCCGGCTCTAAATCTTAGGGTTATCTTGAGATGACCTGTAGCGATTTTCAAAAAACTGAACAAACTCAGAAGAGTGTAGGTTCTACCCCGGATATTACCGAACTGTGGCAGCTTATTGATGTTACGGTAAATTTTTAGTAATGCAATTCTCCCGGGAAAATGCCTGTCCGAACGACGCCATCGTTAGCGATGGTGCCGCAATACATGCCTTTCGTATTAAAGCGCGCGGCATAGTTGCCTTTTGCATCCAATACGATCAGACCGCCATCACCGCCAATGGCGGCAATTTCAGCGAGTGTATTATCGGCTGCTTCGGCAATCGGCGTGTTGAGTAACCTTATCTGCGCGGCGGTATTGAACGCCGCGGCTGTGCGAATGAACATTTCACCGGTGCCGGTGGCGGATACCGCTAGCGAGTGATTGTCGGCGTAGGTACCGGCGCCAATGATAGGTGAATCGCCGACACGTCCATAACGTTTGTTAGTCAGTCCGCCGGTCGAGGTACCGGCGGCGAGATTGCCATAATGATCCAATGCCACTGCCCCAACGGTTCCGCGTTTTTGATCGTCATCAGCTAACGACGTATCTGAATCATTGTCGTGATCAAGCATCATGCGGTCTTTGGCGATGGCTTTTTGCAATTGATCCCAACGATGCTGGGTGTAGAAGTAAGCGGGATTGACAATTGCCAAGCCTTGTTCGGCAGCAAATGTTTCTGCACCATGACCTATTAACATGACATGCGCGCTTTTTGTCATGACGGCATGTGCGGCGCGAATGGGATTGCGAATGGTGGTGACTCCGGCAATAGCGCCCGCCAGGCGTGTGGCGCCATCCATGATCGATGCATCCAGTTCGTTGCGGCCGGCGTGCGTGAAAACCGAACCTTTGCCGGCATTGAACAATGGCGAATCCTCCATCACCACGATTGCAGCAATCACCGCATCAACGCTACTACCGCCTTCTTTAAGCACGGTATAGCCAGCCGTTAACGACTCTGTGAGTGCTTGCCGGTAAGCTTGCTCACGTTCTGCAGTCAATTTGCTGCGTGAAATGGCACCGGCGCCGCCGTGAATAACCAGGCGGATTGACAATCCGTTGTCCATCAATTACCCGTCACTTTCACGCCATGCGCATCGATAGGCAGTTTCGATAAATCCCAATTGTCGCGTTGGATCTCGCGCTGAAAGCATTCAGTGCGATACACGGTTTTACGTAATAGGGGATTGCTGTGATTTCTCAACCAATTATCCCTGGCCTCCACATATTCCGTGATCCAATCTTTTTCATTACCACTATTAGCCGGTGTTTTCGCAGGGAAACGGGTGCGCAAAAACTCAGGGATTGAGCCGCTATGAATGAAAGAATCATAGATCACGAGGGCTGAGAACGGCAGTGAAAATCCATTGTTGGTCGCCCATTTCATGGCGGGTTGGAAGTAGCGTTCATCAAAGAAATCATCCTGAACGCGTTGCATGACAGGATCTTTTCCGGCGTCTCTGAGCAAATCCAGGAATGTTGGGTCGTCCACTAGTGGCGTAATACCGATTTTGTCGACAAAAGGTTTGAGCTTCTCGCTCAATTGCCCTGCGCTTTCGGTGTATTGCTTTACTAAATCGTGAAGTTTTCCATACTCTGTGGTTTGAGACCGGCCGTATGTGACCTGGCGGATTCGATCGGGGCCATCATCAAATCGTGCGATGGCACTGTAATTGCCTTGCGCGCTACCGGTTTCATAAACATTGATGACTTGTTCGCAAATGCGTTTTTGTTGTGCGGTAAGGTTCATGGCTGTTCTCCTTTGAATGGTTGCGGTGATTGGGCTGGGACGTGTTTCAGCAGGCGCGCCTGCAATTCTTTAAGCCGTTCTTCGGTAATTTCCCTGAATGTATCGCTGTATTCCAGCGAAGCCAAAGTGCCGCCTTGCGAAACGACTGAAGCTTGCGCTTTTTCTTTGCGTTGTTTTAGCCAACGTTCCTGCTCTTTGTATAAATTAACCTGCATGACTGCATCCAAATGCTGCATCAGTTTCATATAAACAATGAATAACTGGGCATCGCGCAGATCGGCAAGATTTTGCCCGATTCGATTGAGTGCTTGCTGAGAGGCATGCATGTCTGTATTGGCTGATTCTTCTATAGACTCAGCAACTTGATCGAGTGACGGCAGCCAGGACTGGGGCACCATTTGTGGACACTGGGTAGAGGGATTTTGTGCCAAAACTGGCGCAGGAGATAGTCCGCCGAGCAAGCAGCTTAACGTCATGGATGCAAGGGTTTGTCTGGTTTTAATATTCACGCATCCTTTCCTTATTGACTGGCTTGCAGATGAAGTGACAAACAGGATTGCCTGGATTAAATAGATCTCTACGAGAAAGTAAGTCTACTACCGAATCGGGTCGGATTGTTTATTCGTCATTTCCAAGACATCGTTCGCTGTCAATTGCCGGCTCATGTCGCCATCCCAGGTCGCATTAAATGGCAGGGTATTTTCCACTCGTATGGCGCGGTCGAGATAAGCTTGCAGGGTCAGAGCCGGTTGTGTGATGGGTAGGGCTATGGTGCGCGGATTTTGGATGGCTTCATTCAGCAGAGTCCGGTTAATTTTTGCGTGTGGCCGCTGATCCAGCTTTGCCTTGGCTGTCGTGCGTACAGCACTTAATGATTTGTTGAGCAATGCCGCATGATTGCGCTTATCGTCTTCGAGGATGGCGTAGGTCTGCAGGTATAGCTTGTGGTCGCGCCAGCCGAGTAAACGGGGTTGATTCACGACGCGAACCGGCGTGCCGACGGGTACCTCGTTGTAAATACCTACGATATCCTCGGGATACATGCGTAAACAACCGTGACTGCCGCGTAAACCGATGCTCGGTGGTTTATCGGTACCGTGAATGGCATAGCTCGGCCAGTCGAGTTTCAAGACATGCGTACCCATCGGATTATCGGGGCCGGGCGGCACGATAGCAGGCAACGGATCGCCATTTTCCGCATGTTCTTTGCGAATGGAAAGCGGGGGTATCCACGCCGGATTTTCTTTTTTGGAAGCGACGCGGGTTACGCCTTCAGGCGTTTTCCATTGCACACGCCCGATGCCTACCGGATGCGTGACAACTTTTTGCGGCTCACCGGCTTTGGCTTTAGGAAAATAAAACAACCGCATGGCGGCAAGATTAATCACAATTCCTTGGCGCGGCGCGTCGGGCAAAACGAATTGGGTCGGAATGACGATTTTGGTGCCTGCTCCTGGTAACCAGGGATCAACATGCGGATTGGCGCTGACAATTTCTTCGTAACCCAGATTGAAACGGCGGGCGATATCGGAAAGCGTGTCGTCTGTACTTGCGGTGATGACTTGCAATGTGCCCACCACATCATCGCGCGCAGGATCAAAACTGAATTCATGACTGGCCAAAGGAATAGGCAATGACTTCACCACCGGGGGCAATGCCGATTGCCCGGTTAAAAACGACTGGCAGCCGCTCAACAGCAAAATGCTGGCACAACAGCCATATACGAGACCGTCACGGAGTGAACAGGCAAGTTTTTTATTCATACAATCAACAGGAGCATAAAAAATAGACGTGGTCGATGGCAGTCAATTTACAAGATTTCTCGTGATGACACAACAATTAACCACAATAAATCAAGATATTTTCACCATTAATTTAAAGTATCACATGAGATATTGAAAATGCGGTAATTGTTGCCAGAGTTACAATCCGGGTAGCGATCTCCAATTCTTTTAGTAATTTTTTGACCGGCAAAATCGATTGCCAGTATGATTGCAGGCTAGAAAGAACAGCACTCGATTTCAACACCTATCAACTAAAATTGTGCAGAAACCGTGAACGCCCATAATGGCTAAAATTTTCATCAGCTACCGCCGCGACGATAGCGCAGATTATGCAGGCCGGTTGTATGACCGGCTAGCCGGACATTTCGGTCGTGATCAGGTGTTCATGGACATCGACCAGATCGAGCCGGGCGAGGTGTTCGGCAATGTGATCAAGGAAAAGCTGGCAACGGTACAAGCCGCCGTGGTGCTGATCGGAAAACGCTGGCTGGATATCGCCGATGCCAACGGGCAACGGCGCTTGGATCTTTCCGACGACTGGGTGCGGCTTGAAATCACTGCATTGCTGGAACGGGATATCCGCGTAATCCCGGTTCTGGTTGGCGGTGCCGCAATGCCAAACTCGACGCAATTACCCGAATGTTTGGTGCCACTGACACGGCGGCAGGCGCTTGAAATTACGAGTCATGCTCGTTTTCACGCGGATACCGGCAAGCTGATAAAAGTGTTGGAAAAAATTATGGTTGCGTCAACACCGCCGACATCCGAACCACCTAAAATGCCGAAAGAACCGGAAAAAGCGAGTTTCCCACGATTCGCGGTAATTGCCGGAATGGTTGCGGTTTTGGCGGCAGGGATTTATTTTTCTGTAATGTCTCCTGAACCAACGCCATTTCAACCGGAAGCGGATAATCAGAGTGCCGAACCATTCGCGACCGAAGCAATCCATACTGAAACAAATCCTATTCCAGTCAAGAAACCCGGTGTGGAACAACCGCAACTGGTAATGCTTGAACCTATTGCCCAACCAGTTACTGACTCACCCAAAGCTACTGTCATTGAACCCGAAATGGTGCGTATTCCGCCAGGTAATTTTATGATGGGATCAGTTGGTGGAGTGGGTAATGAAGAGCCGCAACACGAAGTCACTATCGCCTACTCGTTTGAAATCGGAAAATATGAAGTCACGTTCGATGAATACGATGCCTTTGCCAAGGCAACCCATCGTAAGTTGCCGAGTGATGCTGGCTGGGGACGTGGCAAACGCCCGGCAATCAACGTAACCTTTGTTAAAGCACAAGCGTATGTGCAATGGTTATCGCAACAAACGGGCAAAAAATACCGACTGCCAACGGAAGCCGAATGGGAATACGCTGCCCGGGCAGGCACGCAAACCCGCTACTGGTGGGGTGAAGATATCGGCCAAAACAATGCGAATTGCAATGGATGCGGCAGCCAATGGGATGGCAAACAGACCGCACCGGTCGGTTCGTTCAAGCCGAGCGCATTCGGTCTTTATGACACCGCTGGTAACGTGCAAGAATGGGTAGAAGATTGTTGGCGCTCGAATTACTGGGGTGCACAGGATGACGGTTCGGCTCGGCTGGAAATGGACGGCGGAATGTGCGATAGTCGGCTGTCTCGCGGCGGTTCGTGGTTCAGCGATCCACAGAATCTGCGGTCAGCATTCCGTGGCTGGAACGCCACCGTTTCTGCCAGCAGGGACCAAGGTTTTCGCATCGCCAGGGATTTTTGAGCTGTGTACTTTGTGTTTTTACCCTTTAGGAGTCAGAAGCGCAGCCCCTGCGGGATTTTGTTGATAATCTAAGCATAGCGTCATCCGCCGATTGCCTTGTTATTTGCGCGCCCTTCCTTGTTAAAAATATAAGCAAACTTAAAAATCATTATGCTGCAAAAACTGACGCTGTTGTTTCCGCTCTGGATGGTGCTGACCGGCGCCATAGCGTTGTGCTGGCCGGAGTGGTTGTTGCCGCTGAATCAAGGACCGGTTGTGGTGTTGATTCTGGCTTTTGTCATGCTGTGCATGGGGTTGACCTTGACCTTCGACGATTTCCGCAGGATTGCCCGCATGCCGAAAGTGGTGGCAATGGGTTTTGCCGCGCAATATACCGTCATGCCTTTATTGGCCTGGGGGATTGCTACCGCACTTGATTTACCGACATATTTTGCAGTCGGGCTGATTCTGGTGGGTTGCTGCCCTGGCGGCACGGCGTCGAATCTGGTGTCGTATATTGCCAAAGCCGATGTGGCGCTGTCTGTGGTGATGACCGTTTGCTCCACATTGGCAGCGGTGATTCTGACGCCGTTACTGACGCAATTGTTTGCGGGCACTTTGGTTCCGGTGGATACCTGGATGCTGTTCAAGCAAACCCTGCAAGTCGTGATTTTGCCTGTTGTGCTGGGCGTTATGCTCAATCGCTGGGCGCCGCACCTCGTGCAGCGGGTGATGCCGGTTGCGCCGCTGTTATCCGTTTGGGGTGTGTGCGTAATTTGCGCGGTGGTGTTTGCGGCCAACGCCGAAACCATTCTCAGGCATGGTGCTGAGTTGATTCTTGCCGTTGCGCTTTTACATAGTGGCGGTTTTTTGATTGGCTATCAGTTTGCACGGTTTTTGGGTTGCCCAACCCGGAGTGCGCGGACTATTTCGATTGAAGTTGGCATGCAGAATTCCGGATTGGCTATCGTGCTGGCCAAACAAGCATTTCCGATGCTTCCCCTGGCACCGGTTGTGGGCGCGGTTTCGGTGTTAATGCATTCTTTGCTCGGCAGTTCGCTAGCAGTGTTGTGGCGGCTCCGCTCCTCTCGGCGCTAGTTTTTTCTTTCATTATTCCTGTTATTGAGGCCGTGGCTGCGGCCCTATGGGCTTACAGGTATTGCTAACCCCTGTTTTTTGGAAAATTCCACTTTAAGTTGCTGCGTTTCACGTTCCTAGGATATTTGGATCATAAAGACCGCAAATCTCTTGTCGATATGATTTCAAAGAAATATGGCGCCGGTTGCCGCTATATGTCCGATTCAATCAAAATAAATTAGGAAATTGTTATGAGCAAGTTTGTGAACGGTGAGTTCTTGATTCAGTTTGCTGCGCATATGACCCCATTAGAGAAGGTCACTTTGTTACGCAAAAATGGTGCCGAATTTGTCGATGATTTTGCATCGTCTCAGCAGGAACCAATGCTGGCTAAAGTCAACCATCCCAAATCTCTTGAAAAAGCAATAGATAAACTGGCCAAGCTGCCGGGTGTTGAGTTTGTGCAACACAATTGGGTGATATCCAATCAATTGAGCAGCGATGATCCCTTCTATACCAACGGTAATCTTTGGGGTATGTACGGCGATGTCACTTCTCCTGTGAATAGCTATGGTAGCCAAGCCGCCGAAGCATGGAACAGTGGATTTACCGGCACGACAAAAACCGTCGTGGGTGTCATCGATACAGGCATCGATTACACGCATCCCGATCTCTATCTTAATATTTGGATTAATCAAAAAGAAATCAGTAATACCCTGAGAACGTCATTAACTGACGTGGATGAGGATAGCGTTATCAGTTTTATCGATTTGAATCATGCGGCTAACGTGAGTTATGTCAATGATTTTAATAATAATGGCCGTATCGATGCCGGTGATTTGCTAGCGGATTCTCGCTGGGAAGGCGGAGATGATTTGGATGGCAATGGTTATATTGACGACATTGTCGGCTGGGACTTCGTTAACAACGACAACAATCCTTTTGATGATGTCGGTCACGGCACCCACGTTGCTGGCACAATTGGCGCTACGGGTGACAATGGCACCGGTGTTTCGGGGGTGAACTGGAATATTGAGATGGTGGCGCTCAAAGCGTTGGGTCCTTCTGGAGGAACTTCTTTATCGACAACTGCGGCGATCAATTACTATACCAATGCCAGTTTGGTTTCCGGTACCGGTCAGAATTTCGTGGCTACCAATAATTCCTGGGGTGGAGGCGGATATTCTCAAAGCAATTATGATGCCATTGTGCGCTCGGCACAAGCGGGCAACTTGTTTGTCGCGGCTGCCGGAAATAGTGGATTGAATACCGATAGTTATGCAAATTATCCGTCCAACATGAATACCACCGCAACAATCGGATTCGATGCCGTGATATCGGTAGCGGCATTAACCAGTTCTGGTACGTTGGCCTCCTTTTCGAATTACGGAAAATCAACGGTTGACCTCGCGGCACCGGGACAGGGTATTTATTCAACTGTGCCCGGTGGTGGTTATGCTTCCTACCAAGGCACATCGATGGCTGCGCCACATGTTACCGGTGCGTTGGCATTGTATGCATCCGCGCTTCCGGATATTTCGGCGCAGCAATTGCGTGAATCGTTATTGAGTACGGTGGCGCCAACCAGTGCATTGACATCGACTTCAGTAACCGGAGGGCGTCTGGATATTGGCACAATGATTGCCGGTGTGCCGCCTCCTCCGGGTGTAATCATCAACGGCGGCAACTATACCGGCACAACGGCCAACAATATCATGAATGCTGGCGCGGGAGACGATATTCTCTACGGTTTGGCCGGCAATGACACACTGAATGCTTTGGCTGGCAATGACATACTGGATGGCGGCGCGGGTAGTGACAAACTCTATGGTGGAGAAGGATCCGATATATATCTTGTAGTATTAACGGCGGATCACGGAGCAGCGGAATTTTTTGATTATGGTACTTTGGGTACCGATGAAATAAGGTTTGCTGCAACGGTTAAAAGCACGCTAAAAATATTTGCCGGCGATAGCGGCATCGAACGCGTGGTAATTGGCGCCGGACTGGGAGCCAGTGCCAATACATCAGCCACGACAGCGCTCAATATTAATGCTGCTGCAGCGGCAAATGCGCTAACCATCATTGGAAATGCCGGTAATAATTCGCTCACCGGTACCGCCTATGTTGATCAATTGGATGGTGGCGACGGTTCAGATACTTATATCATCAATTCCTCAGCGCATCATTCGGCTGCGGAAATTACCGATACAGGTTCAATTGGCATTGATGTGGTTAGTTTTGCCGCCACTGCGCCTAGCACCCTGACATTGTATGCCGGTGACAGCGGTATTGATCGTGTTATTACCAGCGGAACAGCAGCGCTTAATATTGATGCATCGGCAACCGGAAACAGTCTTGCGATAATTGGAAATTCCGCATCAAACATTCTGATTGGTACAGCTTTCGCCGATACCATGAATGGCGGCAGCGGCGGGGATATTTATCTCATCAATTCGGCCACTGAGCACAATCAGGCTGAAATTGCTGACAATGGAACAAGTGGAATTGATGAGGTACGCTTTACAACTCAAACCGCTGGAACTTTGACACTGTTCGCCGGAGATACCGGAATCGAGCAAGCTGTTATTGGAACGGGCAGTGCAGTTACAGCTAACGCCAGCGGTACTGCCGCTAATAACATTGATGCTACCCTAGCGCCAAAAGGTTTAACGATCATTGGCAATGCAGGCGCTAATATACTCAAAGGAAGCGTATTTGATGACATATTGATTGGCAATGCCGGTGAAGATTCGCTGCTAGGTGGAAGCGGATCGGATATTTATGTCTTTGAAAATTCCGCTGACCACGCTGCAGCAGAAATTTCCGATACTGGAATTACAGGCGTCGATGTCATACGCTATGCTGCTACAACCGCCGGTACACTTACGTTATTTGCCGGCAATGTCGGAATAGAACAAATCATTATTGGCACCGGTATCGGACCTGCGGCGGTTTCAACAGGCACCACAGCACTAAATGTGGATGCATCGGCACTGACCGGCCCTTTACTGCTCGCTGGAAATGCCGGCGCCAATACCCTTCAGGCTACGGTACAAGATGATATTATGAATGGCGGTTCGGGCATTGATAAACTTGACGGAAACGAAGGAGCGGATATCTACTTGATTGCTGCAGCAACAGAACATTCTGCCGCAGAATTTTCTGATAGCGGCACTGCTGGATTTGATGAAGTGCGCTACACGGCGGCAGTTGCAGGTACCCTGACACTCTATGCCGGAGATACCGGCATAGAGCGCGTCGCAATTGGAACAGGAACGGCCGCAGCGGCTGTTTCCAATAAAACTACAGCGCTCAACGTCAATGCGGCCGAAGTCGGCAATGCGCTGGCGATTTTCGGCAATGCTGGCGCCAATATCGTAACGGGTACGAATTTCGATGACCTTATCGACGGTAAGGGCGGAAATGATAAATTTAATGGCTTGAACGGCTCAGATATTTATTTGATAACCGTAGTGGCTGAGCATACTATTGCTGAAATCAACGATAGCGGTACTTCAGGAACCGATGAAGTAAGATTTGCCGCGACGGTTAACAGTACCTTAACTTTATTTGCAGGAGATACAGGTATCGAACGGGTAGTCATCGGTACCGGATTAGAGGTTAATGCAATGACATCAGCCACTACAGCGCTGAATGTTAACGCCGGTCTAGTAGCTAATGCACTAACCTTGATCGGTAACGCGGGTAACAATATCCTAACCGGTACTGCGCATACCGATTTGATCGATGGCGGCGAAGGCTCGGATATTTATATCGTGAACTCAGCAGATCATCATATGGCTTCCGAATTCGCCGATAGCGGATTGACTGGAAGCGATGAAGTTCGTTTTGCTGCTACTATGGCCAGTACACTTACTGTGTATGCAGGTGATGTGGGCATAGAACGTATCGTAATGGGTACCGGTACAGCTGCGACTGCTGTTTCTACTGCAACTGTTGCACTCAATATCAATGCCGCTGCAGCAGTCAATGCCTTAACACTGGCGGGTAATGCCGGTGTGAATGCCCTGATCGGTACTGCGCAAGTCGATGTCATCGATGGCAAGATTGGTATTGATATATTGGATGGCCGGGAAGAAGCGGATATTTACATAATAAACGCTGCCACAGAACACCCTGCCGCAGAAATTGGCGATACCGGTATAAGTGGTGTCGACGAAGTGCGATTTGCCGCAACTTCTGCGAGTACGTTGATTTTGTATGCAGGTGATAGTGGCATAGAACGTGTGGTGACTGGCACGGGAATTGCAGCTAGTGCGAATACTGCCGGAGCCGCTGCTGTTAACGTGAATGCCTCTGCTGTAGCGAATGGCTTGACAATTATCGGCAATAATGGCGCTAACACATTGATTGGCACTGCATTTGATGACACTTTGCATGGCAACTATGGCAACGACATTATCTCGGGAGGCGCCGGAGTGGACAAATTCGTGTTTGACTATAATCCTAACAGCACGTACAACCGAGATACCATAACCGATTTTCAAAGTGGCACAGACATACTGCAATTCAGTTTAGCGCTGTTTACAGGTTTAGGTAGTAATCCAGGAATTCTAAGTGCAGAGCAATTTTTGTCTGGTGCAGGGGCAGTGTCTGCACAGAATATAGATGATCGTTTAATCTACAATACCACTACTGGAATTTTGTATTATGATGCAGATGGAATGGGTGGTATTCCCGCCTTACAAGTTGCATTAATGGGCACAACTTTCCATCCAGGTCTCAACAGCAGCGACATTCAAATGTTTTGATTTGATGTGATTGTTCTGTATTAAATCTGCTAGTTCAATTCAAGCTGGGCCGGAGCATGCATAGCACGAAAATTCTCTGGCCCAATTCATATCGTTCTCCATGTTAGAATTTCAGATGCTAGCAGTTGCGACGGATAACATTTTGCTGCAATCTGTATAGTAAAAACTTTTCTTATAGTTTGACCATCGATTGAATATGACGCTTTATTTCATCTAGTAATGGTCAACAAATTAATTTATTAATAATAAATGGCAACTATAGGTTTTATCGGACTCGGCATCATGGGTAAGCCTATGGCCGGGCACCTGATCAAGGGCGGGCACAGCTTATTTTTACAGTCGCGCAGTGGCGTGCCTGCGGAGTTGGTTGCGCTGGGTGGTAAGGCATTAGCTTTGCCCAAAGAAGTGGCGCGGCACGCGGATATTATTATCACCATGCTTCCCGATACGCCGGATGTGGAAAAAGTATTGTTTGCAGAAGATGGCGTGATTGAGGGTATGGAACCGCATGCTGATCAAGCCAAAATCATCGTGGACATGAGCTCCATCTCGCCGCTGGAAACACGTAAGTTTGCGGCACGAATCAAAGCATTCGGACATGATTATGTCGATGCGCCGGTTTCCGGTGGCGATGTGGGCGCGCAGAATGCCACGTTGACTATCATGGTCGGAGCTACGGCTACCACCTTTGACAAAGTGAAACCGATTTTCGAATTATTGGGAAAAAGCGTGACGCATATCGGCGAAGTCGGTGCCGGGCAGGTTTGCAAAATCGCTAATCAGATTGTTGTGTCATCAGCCATTGAGGCCGTAGCCGAAGCATTGTTGTTTGCTTCCAAAGCTGGTGCGGATCCTGAGAAAGTACGTCAGGCTTTGCTGGGCGGGTTTGCAGCGTCGCGAGTGCTGGAAGTGCATGGGGATCGCATGATTCAACGGCGTTTCGAACCGGGTTTTCGCATCGAATTGCACCAAAAAGATCTGAATATTGCGTTGGCAAGCGCTTCCGAGCTGGGTGTAAGTTTGCCCAATACGGCGACGGTGCGCGAATTGTTTTCGGCATGCCTCGCGCATGGCGGTGCAAAATGGGATAATTCAGCCATTGTAAAAATGCTTGAAAAATTGGCTAATTACGAAATTCAAAAATATCCGGAATAATTACATGGCTGTTCAGGAACTCGTTCACAATCTGAGGTCTTTCTTGCCCGCTGAGGCGGTATTGTATGAAGCCGAAGATTTGAAGCCCTATGAATGCGACGGTTTGTCAGCGTACCGGCAACTGCCGATGATGGTGGTATTACCGCAAAACGAGGAACAGGTCGTTAAGATTTTACAACTGTGCCATGCAGCACAAACGCCTGTAGTGGCGCGCGGTGCGGGCACCGGTTTATCGGGGGGCGCATTACCGCATGCGCAAGGTGTTTTATTGTCACTGGCAAAATTGAATCGAATCATCGATGTTGATCCACTGGCGCGTACTGCACGGGTGCAGCCAGGTGTACGGAATTTGGCAATCAGTGAAGCCGCCGCACCTTATGGTTTGTATTATGCGCCAGACCCTTCGTCGCAAATTGCTTGTTCGATTGGCGGCAATGTGGCAGAGAATTCAGGCGGCGTGCATTGTCTCAAATATGGCCTTACGGTGCATAACATTCTCAAATTACGTGTTTTGACTGTCGACGGCGAGCGCCTGGAAATCGGCAGCGATGGACTAGACAGTGCCGGATACGATTTGCTGGCATTGATGACGGGCAGTGAAGGGATGCTGGGCATTGTCACGGAAATCACTGTGAAATTGATCCCGATTCCGGAAAAAGCGCAGTTGGTAATGGCGGCGTTTGACGATGTGCAGAAAGCGGGTAATGCGGTGGCAAATGTGATTGCTGCGGGTATCATTCCCGCTGGCATGGAAATGATGGATAAAATTACCATCCATGCTGTGGAAGAATTCTTGCATGCCGGTTACGATCTGAATGCGGAAGCAATTTTATTGTGCGAATCCGATGGCAGCGCTGAAGAGGTTGTCACTGAAATTCAACGTATCCATGACATCATGCGGCAAAGTGGGGCAATTGCCATCAGCACTTCGCGCAACGAAGCGGAGCGGCTCAAATTTTGGGCTGGGCGCAAGGCGGCATTTCCCGCGGCAGGTCGGGTTTCGCCTGACTACTACTGCATGGACGGCACTATTCCGCGTAAGCATTTGGCCGATGTGTTGCGCGGCGTAGAGCAACTTTCGCAGGAATATGGCTTGCGTTGCATGAATGTGTTTCATGCCGGCGACGGCAATCTTCATCCTCTCATTTTGTATGATGCCAACCAGCCGGGTGAATTGGAGAGAACCGAAGAATTTGGCGGCAAAATATTGCAGATGTGCATTGATGCTGGCGGTACGATTACCGGAGAGCATGGCGTAGGAATGGAAAAAATCAATCAAATGTGTTCACAATTCAGAACCGGTGAATTGGAAATATTTCATGCGGTCAAAGCGGCATTTGATCCGAGTGGATTGCTCAATCCCGGCAAAGCCGTGCCCACCTTGCATCGTTGCGCGGAATTAGGAGCGATGCATGTGCATCGGGGTGAGGAGAAATTCGCCGAACTGCCGCGTTTCTAAATATTATGTCAGCTATTATTGATGAATATATCGCAGCCATTCATAAAGCGGCTGAAACTAAAATTCCCTTGCAGATAAGCGGTGGCGGTACTAAGCATTTTTACGGCAATGCAATGACTAAACAGGACATTTCGTTGCTGGAGATGAATAATTATCACGGTATTGTTGATTATGAGCCGACAGAACTGGTCATTACAGCGCGCGCCGGTACCCGGCTGGCGGATCTGGAAGCTATGCTTGCCCAACACGGTCAAATGCTGGCATTTGAACCCCCCCATTTTGGTGAGCAGGTAACGCTGGGAGGATGTGTGGCAAGCGGCTTGTCGGGACCGCGCCGTGCTAGTGCCGGTTCGGTGCGCGATTATGTGCTGGGTGTGCGCATGCTGGATGGGCAAGGCAGGGATCTGCGTTTTGGCGGACAGGTCATGAAAAATGTTGCGGGTTACGATATTTCCAGGTTAATGACGGGCTCAATGGGAACACTGGGTGTATTGCTTGAAGTTTCGCTGAAGGTCTTACCCAGACCGGCAACTGAAATGACGCTGCGTATGTCATTGAATGAATCGGCAGCAATCGAGAAAATGAATCAATGGGCTGGAAAACCATTGCCAATTTCCGCGACGTGTTATACCGCAGGCGAACTTTTTTTAAGACTCTCGGGCGCTGAGTCCGCAGTGCGTGTAGCCCAGTTGAAATTGGGCGGAGAAGCGGTGACTGACGGTGAAATTTTTTGGCACGCGATACGTGAGCAAACGCATGCTTTTTTTCAGACGGATGAACCGCTGTGGCGTTTATCCATTCGATCCACTGCAGTTCCCATAACATGGACGGGTAAGCAACTAATCGAATGGAATGGCGGTTTACGTTGGTTACAATCTGGCGATGAAACAGAAACAAAAATCATACGTAACGCCGCAGAAAAGGCGGGCGGTCATGCCACATTGTTTCGTAATGGCCAATCGCGCATTGGTGTTTTTCATCCGCTTCCTCCCGCTATGATGAAGATTCACCGTTTACTGAAAGAAAAATTTGATCCGCTGGGAATTTTTAATCCCGGCCGGCTTTACCCTGAGATTTAAATGCAGACCAAACTCGTAGACTTTATAAAAAATTCTCCACAAGGACAGGAAGCGGATGCTATTTTGCGTAGTTGCGTGCATTGCGGTTTTTGTCTGGCAACTTGCCCGACTTATCAGATTCTTGGTGACGAGCTGGATAGCCCGCGCGGTCGCATTTATCTGATGAAGCAAATGTTGGAAGGGCAACCCATTACGCAAAAAACCCAATTGCATCTCGATCGTTGCCTGACTTGCCGGGCCTGTGAAACGACTTGCCCTTCGGGAGTACGCTACGGCGCATTGGTGGACATTAGCCGCGGCATCGTCGAAAAGCGGGTAAAACGCAATATCGGTACCGATATTGTGCGCTATGCGTTGCGCAAAATTTTACCCAATCCATTGTTGTTTAACCCGCTATTTAAGGTTGGGCAGGTAGCACGCGCGATTTTACCGGGAAAATTGAAAAGAAAAATTCCGCCCCAACTCGGTTCCGCTAAAACATGGCCTACGGAACGGCATACACGCAAAATGCTGGTGCTTGATGGCTGTGTGCAACCGGCCATGGCACCTAATATCAACGCTGCTACCGCACGCGTGTTGGATAATTTGGCTATATCGCTGATCACGGCTGCAAATGCCGGGTGTTGCGGGGCGGTTACCTTTCACTTGAATGCACAGCAGGAAGGATTGGATTACATGCGCCGCAATATTGATGCGTGGTGGCCATTGGTTGCGCAAAACGAAGTTGAGGCGATAGTGGTGACAGCCAGTGGTTGTGGCGTAACTGTGAAAGACTATGGACATTTACTGCAGCATGATCCGGCCTATGCCAAAAAAGCGGCCGATGTTTCAGCACTTGCTAAAGATATCGGTGAAATAATTCATGCTGAATTAGAAAATATTAAGTTATTGTTGGATAAGCACAAGCGTAATGCAAGAAAAATGAAATTGTCTTTTCATTCGCCTTGTACTTTGCAGCATGGTATGAAAATTCGCGGTGTTGTGGAAGACATTCTGATTGCTATCGGTTTTGATTTGACTCCTGTTCCTAATAGTCATTTATGCTGCGGTTCAGCAGGCACCTATTCAATTTTGCAGCCTGATTTATCGCAGCAATTGTTGAAAAATAAGGTGACCGCTTTAGAATCAGGCAGACCGGAACAGATTGCTACGGCTAATATTGGTTGCTTGGTGCATTTACAAAGTGGTACGGTATTGCCGGTGAAACATTGGATTGAGTTGCTGGATGAGTGCCTGTCCAGCACATAAATAGCACAGGATTTTCACAACCAAGAATCTGAAATCAAAGATTTTCATTTTGAAGGAATTAAAAAACTTGCTTGAATGATCACTTAAGTTCGTTATATACTGCCCCCCTTAATTTAAATAATTAAAGAACTTTATAAGGAAAACTACACAATGAAATATACTCTTCTGGCAGCATTCTTACTGGCATTAACGTTATCTGCATGCGGTGGCAAACCTAGTCAAGCTTTACCTGAAACAGAAAAAGAAAACTATGAAAAGATGATGCGTGGTGAGCAAATTGATTGTCCGCATGGATTGGATGGTAATGGAAATTGCTTGAAAGAAGGCGCGGATCCTCGTCCATATGGTGGAAGCAGCAAACCTGGACATTAAAAAGAATTTTCTTTTTAATAAAAAAACCGCCGATGTGGCGGTTTTTTTATTGAAAACAAAAAATCTGAGTTTTTTTTCTTCTTTATTCAGTTTATCTAAGTTGTTCATGTAACAATTTAAGAATACGATCTGTAGTCGCAGAATTAACAGTTGTTCCGTCATCATTAAGTAAGGTGACGTTGCTGGTATTTGTTCCGGTATTATTAACTTGTATACGGTATTTTGCCGCTTTTGCACTGTCCTTGTCATTATCATTTCGCCAAAACATTATTCCTGACAGCAACCCTTTGTCATCGCCGGTTTTTTTCGTATCTTTGTCAGGATTGAGATAACGTACGAAATAAATCCCTTCGACACGATTTCGATCTTCAACGGTAAAGCCGATACGGTCAAGAGCTAATCCGACGCGCCGCCATGATCGATCAAATGCTTCATTAATGATCAATGTAGTTCCTGTCTCACGATCAATATAGGCACGTTCTTGAGTTGAGCTTTTGCTGGTGGTGAGTTCCAATTTGGCTTTTTCTTCTGCGACACCAAAGCGCATCATTAAACGTGATAGCATTTCGGCTTCCAGATCCGGATCAGCAGGTCTTGGTTGCCAGACTGTCCGATTAAGATTGCCACCTTCTAACACTTCATTCATACCCCGATGACTGATATATATTTCAGTGTTGCCCAATTCATTTCGCTCCAAACGCGTACGAAATTTATCACGCTCTGCTGTTGAATATATGCTATCAAGAAAAGTAGAAAGAATGGTTCGCAATGGATCTTGTGGAATTTTTGCTCGATTTTCAGCCCAGTCGGTTTCCATAATGCCGGTTTCAGGAACTTCTATTTTGATCAGAAAACCGAGTTCTTGCCAAAATTCCTTTACGATCGGCCACACGGCTTCAGGTGCTTGTGGCACAACCAGCCAGCGTTGCGTACCGGCACGTTCAATATGAACATTTTGAAATGAAGAGGGTACCAACGAAGGTGAACCGGCTTTAAGTTGTCCGCCACGCTCATTATTATAGTTGGAAAATGTCGTACTCCCTGGCGAATCAGAATCTGGAATAGAGTATCGTTCATCAATCTCAGGTGTAATGAGATCTGGCGGTATTTCTAATGGGGGCAATTTCCCTGCTGATTTATATTCAACCGTTTTTGTATCCGGAAACAATTGGAACGTGTTACAACCAGTGTTCAATAATGAAAGCGCCATTGCCACTGACGGCACAACTACTTTCCGCCATTTTGTTGTCGACATCTTACTCCTTTACTTCAGGGATATTGGCCAATTGCATTGCTTCTAGAATAAGCTGATGATATTGATTCGATAATGGGGTGAGGGGTAAGCGAATTCCAGGATTTATTAGACCCATTTGTGTGACAGCCCATTTAACGGGAATTGGATTAGCTTCAACAAACAGATCAATATGTAATCGTAGCAGTTTGTTGTTAAGTGTTCGTGCTGTATTCAAATCGCCAGAGAATGCGGCAATACACATATCATGCATCATTTTTGGAGCTACATTTGCTGTAACTGAAATAATGCCATGTGCACCCAGCAACAGGAGCGCTAATGCACTGACATCATCACCGCTGTAGATGGAAAATCCTGATGGTGCGCGAAACAATAGATCACAACCACGTCCAATATCTCCTGTCGCATCTTTAATGCCAACAATATTGGGAATCTGTGCGAGGCGTAAAGCTGTATCGTTATGTATATCTGCAACTGTTCTGCCGGGTACGTTATATAAGATATGTGGGATTTCAACCGCTTCTGCAATAGCTTTGAAGTGTTGATATAACCCTTCCTGGGTGGGCTTGTTGTAATAGGGTGCAACCGAAAGACAGGCATCTACACCGGCATTTTTTGCAAAAATTGATAAATCGATAGCTTCGCGTGTTGAATTGGCGCCCGTGCCTGCAATTACCGGTATCCGGCCAGCGACATGATCAACCGCCGTTTTCATTAGCAAGTGGTGTTCATCAAAGTCTACGGTCGGAGATTCTCCTGTAGTGCCAACCACGACTACGCCATCGCTACCCTGTACGATATGGAAATCAAGTAAAGAGCGGAATCGATCCAGATCTAATCCGCCATCTTCATGCATAGGGGTAACGATGGCAACTAAGCTACCTTTAAACATGACTAGCTATCCAATAAAAAAATGATATTTTACCCGAATATCATTGAGACGCTATGTTTTAATCTGCTAACGTCAAAATCTCAATCATTGATTCTGGAGAAATTCATTTTATTGTCATAGTAATCAACTTTGATGGTATCTTTTGCGACAAATTTACCTTCCAGAATTTCTTTAGCCAGTGGATTCTCGATTTGAGCCTGAATAGCACGTTTAAGCGGCCGCGCACCAAACACAGGATCAAAGCCGGCTTGAGAAAGTGCGGACAGTGCTGCTTCGCTGATTTCAAGTCGCATTTCCAGTTTAGCCAATCGTGTTTCAAGATAGTGCAACTGTATTTTTGCGATGGACTGGATATGTCTTTCATCCAACGCGTGAAATACTACCACTTCATCAATCCGATTAATAAATTCAGGGCGGAAATGCGTTTTGACTTCCGTCATGACGGCCTGTTTAATCGCTTGATATTCGTTTCGCGACATTTCCTGAATCATTTGGGAGCCCAAGTTAGAAGTCATGACAATAACGGTGTTCTTAAAATCAACCGTACGTCCCTGGCCATCAGTCATACGTCCGTCATCTAGCACTTGCAGCAATACATTAAATACGTCGGGGTGTGCTTTTTCCACTTCATCCAACAAAATGACGGCGTACGGCTTTCTGCGCACAAGTTCCGTCAAATAACCGCCTTCTTCATAACCGACATAGCCAGGGGGCGCTCCAATCAGCCGTGCTACGGAATGTTTCTCCATGAATTCTGACATGTCGACGCGTATTAAATGATCTTCGGAATCAAACAGAAAACCAGCCAGTGCCTTACAAAGCTCAGTTTTTCCCACACCTGTGGGGCCCAGAAATAGAAACGAACCATAAGGCTTGTTCGGATCTGACAAACCTGCACGTGAGCGCCGGATAGCATCAGATACCAAGCGCACGGCTTCATCCTGACCTACTACGCGGTCATGCAGTTTTTGCTCCATCAGAAGCAGTTTTTCGCGCTCACCCTGCATCATTTTGGAGACAGGGATGCCTGTCGCGCGAGATACGACTTCAGCAATTTCTTCAGCGCCTACCTGCGTGCGTAATAGCTTAGGAGCTGAGGTAGCCGTGCTTGAACCGCCTTCCGCAGCTTGTTTCTGATCACTGAGCTGTGACTGTAATTGCGCTTCAAGTTGAGGAAGGCGCCCATATTGTAATTCTGATACTTTTTGCCAATCTCCCTTGCGCGTTGCGGTTTCTATTTCCAGTTTGATTTTTTCCATTTCTTCTTTGATTTGCTGGGAACCCTGTACATGAAATTTTTCAGTTTTCCAAATTTCAGCTAAATCAGCGTATTCACGCTCTTTTTGTTTGATTTCTTCTTCGAGTAATTGCAGGCGTTTTTGCGAAGCTTCATCTTTTTCCTTTTTAATGGCTTCGCGTTCAATTTTAAGTTGTATCAATCGCCGATCAAGCTTATCCATTGCTTCCGGCTTGGAGTCAATTTCCATGCGGATACGTGCTGCTGCTTCATCAATCAGATCAATTGCTTTATCGGGCAGGAAACGATCGGTAATATAACGATTGGATAGTTCTGCAGCAGCGACTATGGCCGGATCCGTAATATCGACACCGTGATGAACCTCGTATTTTTCTTGTAAACCGCGCAGGATTGCGATAGTTGCTTCCACTGTCGGTTCTTCTACCAATACTTTCTGAAAACGCCGCTCAAGTGCAGCATCTTTTTCGATGTATTTTCGGTATTCATCTAATGTAGTGGCACCCACGCAATGTAACTCACCGCGCGCCAATGCCGGTTTCAGCATATTTCCCGCATCCATTGCACCTTCCGCTTTTCCCGCTCCCACCATGGTATGCAATTCGTCAATGAATACAATGGTTTTTCCTTCGTCCTGCGCAAGTTCTTTCAGCACCGATTTGAGGCGCTCTTCGAATTCGCCGCGGTATTTTGCACCAGCCAATAGGGCAGCCATGTCTAAAACAAGAACGCGTTTATCTTTCAGACTTTCAGGTACTTCACCATTGATAATGCGTTGTGCCAATCCTTCAACAATCGCGGTTTTACCTACACCGGGCTCGCCAATGAGCACAGGATTATTTTTTGTGCGCCGCTGCAATACTTGAATCGCACGACGAATTTCATCATCTCGTCCTATCACCGGATCCAACTTTCCTTGCCGTGCACGTTCGGTAAGGTCTAATGTGTATTTTTTTAAAGCTTCGCGACTGCCTTCTGCTTCAGCGCTGCTAACTTGTTCACCGCCCCGGATGGTATTGATGGCCTTCTCCAGTGCGGCATAATTAGCGCCGTACTGTTTGAGTAAAGCGCCTATTTCGCCTTTATCCTGTAGCACTGCGAGCAGAAACATTTCTGAGGCAATAAATTGATCATTGCGTTTTTGCGCTTCTTTGTCGGCCAGATTGAGAAGATTATTCAGGGTGCGGGAGATAGTAACTTCTCCTCCTGAATGATCAATTTTAGGCAAGCGATTAACACTCTGTTTGAGGTTTTCCACCAGAGGGGCGGCATTGACCCCAGAACGTTGCAGTAATGACAGTGTACTGCCATCGTCCTGCTGCAATAATGCTAGCAATAGATGCTGCGGTTCAATGGTTGGATTATCCTGGCCGACCGCGATACTTTGCGCGTCTGCAATGGCTTGCTGGAACTTGGTAGTTAATTTATCAAAACGCATGAAATTCTCCCTCGCTAGATGATTGATCCCTAAGTGGGGTAAGAGAGGCGAAATTTCAAGAGAGGATTATTTTGCAATACGGAGTGGTAGCGCGTGTAATTTATAGGGAATAGATTGCATTAAAAGATTTTCGATGTCAGAAACAGGTACTGGTTTACTGAAATAATAGCCTTGGTAGTGGTTGCATTTTTGTGCAATCAATAAATTGAGTTGTTCTTCTGTTTCAATACCTTCTGCAATAACCTCTATTTCCAAGCTGTGCGCCATCGCAATAATGGCGGCAACAATCGTGCGATCATTTTTGTCGCTTACAATATCACGTACAAATGAACGGTCGATTTTAAGTGTGTGGATTGGAAAACGCTTTAGATAGCTTAGACTTGAATAACCTGTGCCAAAATCATCGATTGAAATCTGCATACCCATTTCACTTAAGCATTTGAGGGTTTCAATGACTTTTTCAATATTATCGATGAGCATACTTTCGGTGATTTCCAGGCTGATGTATTTCGCTTCAACGCCTGTTTCGTTAAGGATGCGGGCAATGTTTTTTGTCAATTCTTTATCCCGGAACTGCCTTACTGATAAGTTAATGGCAACTCTTGGCACGCGATATCCTTGTTTTTGCCATGCTTTAATTTGCATACAAACTGTTTTGATAACCCATTCACCAATTGGAATAATCAATCCAGTTTCTTCCGCCAGGCCAATAAATTTGTCAGGCGTAATTAGTTTATGTTCGGGATGTCGCCAGCGCAGTAGAGCCTCTACACTGTGTAGCTGATTGTCAGGCATATCCATAACAGGTTGATAATACAAGACTAATTCATTGCGTTCGAGCGCATGGCGTAAATCCAAAGTAAGGGTGTGCCGCTCGTGAGCGGATTTATTGAGTTCATCAGTGAAGAATTGGTAGTTATAACGGCCATTTTCTTTTGCATAATACATGGCAACGTCACTATTTTTTAATAATGCATCCGCACTGGTTCCATCGTCAGGAAACACAGCGATTCCTATACTTCCCGCGATATGGAGTTCGTTCTTGTCGATCTGATAAGGTTGTGTTATCGAATCCAGAATTTTTTGCGCAACTTTGGCAGCATCCAAAGATTCTGCAATAGAATTTAATACCACAATAAATTCATCCCCGCCCTGGCGCGCAACGGTATCTTCATTACGCACACACGACAGCAATCGTTCTGCGACTGCTTTGAGTAAAAGATCGCCAATGTCATGACCTAATGAATCATTGATAGTTTTGAAATGATCCAGATCGATAAAAAGTACCGCCATTTGCCTTTGATGGCGAGTATCATGGACGAGCGCCTGTTCAATGCGATCTTGCAGTAAAAGCCGGTTGGGTAACCCAGTCAAAGCATCGTGTGTAGCCATTCTGATGATTCGTTGCTCGGCTTCCTCCCGTTCATACCAACGCCCAAGGTCATGTGCAATGCTATCAATCAGGTTTTGCTCATAGGGGAGTGTGAAGGGAAGATCTTGCAGGTAGGAGACTTTTAATAATCCGCATATTGTTCCATTGGATATAATTTGCGCTGTCAACTGGTTATGGAAGTTTTCTTGATAGCCTGTGGTAGCAATTTGCTTATTTTCCAACTCAATCATGGCAACTGCCATTTCTGGAAAATGCAAAGCCCGGATGAGTGACTCCAAAATGTTTTGACATATTTTCTCAGTGCTGAGGTTCTGCGCCATGCAATGTCTGATGATTTGCATGCAATTACTTTCTCTCACCCGCTCGCTCAGGCCAAAATCTTCTTGCTTCCTTGCAGTGATATCAACGCTCACCGACATATAGCAATCAATTTCTTCACAAGTGTTTATTAAAGGGATGATTGCGCAATCCAACCAAAACGGTATTCCGGATTTGTTGCGATTACAAATTTCCTGATGCCAGATTTCACCTTGAGTAATGGTTGACCACATCTCTTCAAAGAAAGATTGGGGGTGAATATGTGAACTTAATAACCGATGGTCTTGCCCGATCAATTCTTCTTGTGAATAACCACTAATTTCACATAATTTATCATTGACCTGAACGATTTTTCCATTGCGATCGGTAATGGAAATTAATGCAAGTTTACCTATCGTATTAATATATGCCGTCAATTCGAAAGAAATTTTTTCAGTATCGTTCTTTTCTTTTAGCAAGCTCTTATTTTTTTTTATCCGATCATTTCCAAATTGAATGGCGTGTTGTCTACGTGGCAGAGTGACCCAAAAAATCACTGCGAGTCCGGCCAGTAGCAACAAGCTCAGATACAAAAAAATTTTTCCGATGTGCTCAATGAAAGGGCTATATAGCTCCTTTTCATTGATTGTCAATACAGCGCCTAATCCGTAGGCAACCGGCAAGTACACAGCAACAATGCTGATTTTCTGAAGGTCCTGAGTAAATTGAACCCCCTCTTTTCCTGTTAGTGCAGAATGAACAGGTAATGGTATGCCGTTGACGATACGCTGCATATGCTTGAATTGACTGCCGTTCAAATTACGGAGGAAACAGTTAATTGCTAAATCATTATCTTTTACCGGGGCGCACAGCAGAAAGTCGCTGGATTTTTCAATTAAGGCTGTATCAGAAATTATTCTCATGAGTATCGGCATGGGTTGCTCAGTAGTGATGCGGCCGATAAATTTGTTCTCGGGGTTGAAAATTTGTATAGAACTACGCAAAAGGAATTGCCTGTTCCATAATAATTCACCGCGGTTATCCAAGTCAGATTGGAGTTCAACAATGAGGTTTGAGTGAGTGGATTTCTGACCGGATTCGAGTACTAGGTTGTTATTAGAGTCATAGATGCTGATACTTGAAAAGTTATTTTGCAGCATTTTCTCTGAGAATTGCACCAAGTTAGCGATGCCTGTATTGCGAAATTCATTGGAGTGTGTATTTTCCAGGTCAGTGACTGGAAAAATGGATGTGGAGAATATCTTGGTATTTGAAAGGGTGTGGCTGAGCTGATTTTCTATCAGTGTAGCCATATTTCTCAATGTCACTTGGAGATTGGAAGTGATCATGGCTTGCACTTGGGAGTGAATGCTTTTATAGACAACAAAACCCGCCGACATGATGATGGCAATCAATACAAATACATTGATTGTAATGATTCTGCGATCATTATGATTGATTATGAGGCGAGGCATTGTTTGTTTTTAGAAAATTATTGTGGCGTTTTTTTGTTAAATGATGAAAATTATCCAAAGAGCGTCAACCTATTATCGGTAAACTACTTTTACACTTAAACAGCGATTAGGCACTCTTTTATCCCTTTATCTAAAATATATCGTTCACAGAATCCCGATTAATCACATGGGAGTCAGCAGCAGTAAGACGCCGTTAAAGGATTAAAATAAATTAAGTTGAATGGATCGGAAGGAAATATTCAAGAGTCACTTGATGGGGATTTATGTTGTTTTTTTAGTCACTTCCGGGTAGGGGTACAAAATATTCAATGCGACACTTTTACCAGCGGTCTCGACGATACGCACATGCTCGCGTTTGAATTGCCGGGCATGGTGCAGACCGCATGAGTGCGCAATCATGTTAATTTCCTTGTTAACGTTTCTGGCGTAATTGGCTACGCGCAGATATTTTTCTTCAACCACCAAGCCCCTCTGCAAGCGTACATCGTGCGTCGTAACGCCGGTGGGACAAGTATTGAGGTGACAGCGCATCGCTTGAATGCAGCCGAGTGAGAACATAAATCCTCGTGCAGTATTGACAAAATCCGCACCGGCACAAAGTGCCCATGCACCTTCTGCGGAAGTGACCAGCTTTCCAGCAGCGATGACATAAATGCGGCTTTTCAAGCCGGATTGGATGAGTGCATCGACCACGCGTGGCAGCGCTTCCACGATCGGCAGACTGACATGATCAACCAAAGTTTGCGGTGCTGCGCCGCTGCCGCCTTCGCCGCCGTCTATGGTGAGAAAATCCGGGGCGTATTCCAAACCGCGGCGATTGATGCTGTCGCACAGTTCATTGATAAAATTCCATCCCCCGATGGCTGTTTTGATGCCGACCGGGCGTCCGGTCAATTCACGGATGTAATGGATTTTGTCGAGCAGTTCGTCGATGTTGTTGATATCCTTGTGGCGGTTCGGGCTGATTGAATTTTGATTGACAGGAATACCACGGATGGCAGCAATTTCCTCATGTACTTTACTGGCAGGAAGCAACCCACCTTTGCCGGGTTTTGCGCCTTGCGACAGTTTGATTTCAAATGCTTTGACTACCTTGCTCAATTCTTTGGCGCGCTGCGGCGAGAAATTGCCCTGTTCGTCGCGGATGCCGTATTTGGCGGTACCGATTTGCATGATCAAATCGCAGCCGCCTTCCAAATGATAGGGCGCCAACCCGCCTTCACCGGTATTCAGCCAACAACCTGCCTGCGCTGCACCAAGCGATAATGCCCGCACTGCCGGTTTGGAAATGGCGCCATAACTCATACCGCTAATATTGATGATCGATTTGGCTTCGAACGGATGCTCGCAGTAACCTTCGCCGATATGCAGCGACGGCGTAGGCAGTTGGTCTTCCTCCTGGATCGGGAACGCGGCGTTGACAAAAATGATCGATCCCGGCTGGCGCAGATCGTTGGTGGAGCCAAAACCGACCAGGCTGCCTTTGTTCTTGGCGTTTTTGTAAATCCAGCCACGTGTGGCGCGATTGAACGGCATTTCGTCGCGGTCGTTGGCGAAAAAATATTGGCGGAAATATTTGCCCTGTATTTCGAAGAAATAGCGTAAACGTCCGATGACCGGGTAATTGCGTAGAATCGAATGTTTTTTCTGCGTCACATCCTGGATGAACCAGACGACGATCAAGCCGACAGCGGCCACACCCAGCATCGTGGCAATACTATAAAAGATAAAGTCAAATGCGCCGGACATACTCACTCCTCCTTTGCTCGTTAATCGCTATGCTATCTGTTTAATTATCGTAAGTGTACAACCTGCAAGCATCATACTGTATAGATCTATCGTTTTTTGCCCGAATTGGACATGATGTAGTTGGCGAATCGGATAGTGAGTGCAAGAATCTGCAGGGTAACTTTCAAAACCGAATCATTCGGAAGGTTGCCGGTTGATACGATATATTCTGGCCCAATTATTTTTAGAATTGTCCCATGGGCCACTCATAATTTTTAACAACTTGTTCATAATATCCTCCATTCGACACACGAAAGGAGTACATACCCATGCAATTTACGCAAATCCGAAACGCAACTGTTAAAATTAACTACGCGGGCAAGAAAATATTGATTGATCCCTGGCTGGCGGAAAAAGGCGCAGTACCAGGGTTTGGCGGCACGATCAACGATCACATTCGCAATCCTACGGCTGAACTGCCGCTGCCTGTCAATGAAATTGCCGATGCAGATGCAGTCATTCTGACGCACGATCACCCGGATCACTGGGACGATACAGCCAGAAATGCTATTCGCAAGGATATGCCGTTTTTTGTGCAGCACGAAAAAGATGCGCAGGCGATAAGGTCGGCGGGGTTCAGCGATGTTCGCATACTGGATGAAAATACCGGTTTTGCAGGCATTACGCTGATCAAAACCTCAGGCCGGCATGGCAGGCCCAAGGTGCTGGAAGACATGAAAGCATTGCTTGGGGAAGTCAGTGGTGTCATTTTCAAGCACGCGGATGAGAAAACGTTTTATATCGCCGGAGACACCGTCTGGTGTCAGGAGGTCGAAGACAGTCTGAAAAAATATCACCCTGACATCGTCGTCCTCAATAGCTGCGATGCCCAAGTCATCGGCAACGAGTCGATCATTATGGGTAAGAAGGATATTTACGAAGTCTATAAAACCGCACCAGATGCCACGATCATTGCTAGCCACATGGAAGCGGTGAACCACGCCACGCTCACCAGAAAGGAATTGCGCGAGTTTTTGAACGAAAAAGCCATGACGCAGCGGGTGTTGGTTCCCGAAGACGGCGAGTCCTATACTTTTTAAATCAGAGCCGGAGCAAGCGATGAATCAATTTTGCCAGATCGTTCCATCTTGAATATTGTCTGATTGTTTACGAGCATTGCCATGAGACCGTCATTGAGCGATAAAATCGACCTAATCCGCAGGATTTCATTATGTCCGTTCCATTAGTTGCGGTGGTTGCCTTCAACCATTTCAGTCCGTTTCATTTATCCGTGCCGTGTATTATTTTCGGCGACCTGCTGCACGATCAAAAACTTTTCGACCTCAGGATCTACGCGTACGAATCCGGCACGCTGCGTTCCAACGAAGGATTGCGCGTTGAATCATCACTTAGCGCAGTGGAATTGGCGCAAGCGGATATCATCATTGTGCCTTCCTGGCGTGATCCGGCCGAAAAACCCGAACGATCATTATTAGAGGCCCTGGTGACGGCTTACGCGCGAGGCAGCCAGATTGTCGGATTGTGCCTGGGCACGTATGTGCTGGCACATGCCGGGTTGTTGAAGAACCGCAAGGCTTCGACACATTGGGAATTTGAGCAAGATTTCATGTGCCGCTTTCCCGATGTGAAACTGGACAGCAACGCACTGTATGTCGACGATGACCGTTTGATCACTTCGGCCGGAACCGCAGCCGGTATCGATTGCTGTTTATATCTGGTGCGGCAGCGTTACGGTAGTGTAATTGCCAACAAATTGGCCCGGCGTATGGTAATTCCGCCTTACCGGGAGGGCGGTCAAGCGCAATTCATCGAACGGCCCGTTCCCGTTTCAACGCAAGACAGACGGATCAACAGGCTGCTGGATTACTTGAGAAATCATTTGAATCAGATGCATAGCCTGGACGAATTGGCGCAATACAGCATGATGAGCCGCCGTACCTTCACACGGCAATTTAACAAGGCCACGGGAATGTCAGTTGGCGAATGGCTAACAGCAGAACGCTTACAGCGTAGCCAGGAGCTGCTCGAATCCACTTCCTTGCCGATCGATACTATTGCAGCGCAGGTCGGCTTCCAATCCGCCACGTCGCTGCGCCAGCACTTCAAGCACCGCTTCGATGTTACACCGGGGGAATGGCGCAGAACCTTTCAGGGTAAATAGCCAACAACAGTCAAAATTCAGGCGACTCATGATCCATGTTCGTAAAATACTTTCTTTTGCAACCTTGTCGGCGGCACTTAAGAAACTCTGAATAACCCTCAATGTCATTCCGAACAAAGTGAGGAATCTTTGGCAATCAATACGATAGATTTCTCGCTATGCTCGAAATGACAGTTATTCAAAGTTTCCTTAACGAGCATGTTGAAATAAGTGATCGGCTTTTCTTTCTTTATCAATTTCATTTTTGGGAGAATTATCTATGACAGGCTATGTTGACGAAGTTGTCCTTCCCTACGATCGTGATCTGGGTCCCGTGCTGTTTGATCATTATGGACTCGACACTGCGCGGCGCATTGCAGAACGATCGCCCCGCGATGTGCTGGAGATCGCTGCCGGCACCGGTATTGTGACCCGGCATTTGCGTAGCCTGCTCAACAAAGACGCCCGTTTGACCGCGACCGACATCAGCGACTCAATGATGGATCTTGCACGCACAAAATTTCTCCCCGGCGAGCAGGTCACATTTCAGAATGCCGACGCCACGGCGTTGCCGTTCAATGACGGCGCATTCGACGCGGTGGTGTGTCAGTTCGGTATCATGTTTTTCGATCAGGAAACGGCATTCCGCGAGGTATACCGGGTGCTGAAGCGCAAAAGCCGCTACCTGTTTCGCGTCTGGGATTCGGAGCGTTACAATCCGTTTGCCAGTTTGAGCTTTGAGGTATTGCAGCAATTCTTTCCGTCGGATACGCCCCGGTTTCTGTTTGACCCCGTTTCCTGCCACCAGATCGATCCGCTCAAGGAGCTATTGATAAATATTGGGTTTGATCCCATCGTGATCTCGATTCACCGCCATGAATACGATATTTTCGATGTATCAGCCTTTGCACGTGCACTGGTGTATTCCCCCGTTCTTTTTGAAATAAGGGACCGCGGCGGCGTAGATCCCGAGGAGATCGTGGCAGGGTTAACGGCAGCGTTTAAAAAAGAATACGGCGCAAATCCGATGCGTTATCCAATGCAAGCCATACTGTTCGAAACGGAAAAAACCTAGGTCGTTTGATTTTTTAAGGCCATCAAATTCTCTGCAAGGTTACTCGCGAGAGAACCCGGGTTTCTATAGATCTGGAAAATCAAATGATTACTGGGTACACTTTGTCACGGGTAATTACTTTTCTTAATTCAGCGCAGGGAGCTGAGTTGTGAAGAATTATTAGGGAGTAGCTACTTACCTTCGTGCAATATTCAAGTTAAATAAATAAAATAAAAAAGTGCAAAACTTACACGATGAGATTCGCGATAACGTAAAACGCGCACTGCAAGAAGATATTGGCAGCGGCGATCTGACGGCATCGCTGATTCCCTGCGGCAAGAGGTTAGGTGCTGTTGTGATCAGCCGGGAAGCGGCAGTGTTGTGCGGTGCGCAATGGTTTGCAGCTTGTTTTTTAACCTTGGCGCCTGAAACGGCCATCGATTGGTTTGCCAAAGATGGTGACCGGGTGCAGGCAGGGCAGAAACTGTGCGAAATCAAAGGCCCGGCACGTGCATTGCTAACCGCCGAACGTTCGGCGTTAAATTTTCTGCAATTGTTATCCGCGGTTGCGGCGCAAACCCGGCAGTTTGTCGATGCCATCGCAGGCACCGAAGCGGTCATTGTGGATACGCGCAAAACGTTACCCGGTCTGCGCGTGGCGCAAAAATATGCGGTCACTTGCGGCGGTGGCGTCAACCACCGCGTCGGCTTGTACGACGGTATTTTGATCAAGGAAAACCATATCATCGCTGCAGGCGGTATTCAACCGGCGCTGATGAAAGCGCGGAAAATCGCCCCGCCGGGTGTTTTCATCCAAGTCGAAGTGGAATCATTGCAGGAACTGCACGAAGCACTGTTGGCCGGCGCTACAATGGTGCTGCTGGATAATTTTAATTTGGATCAATTGCGTGATGCGGTGGCTTTGACGCGCCAGCAAGCAGATGAGCAAGTGATCCTGGAAGCATCCGGCAATATTACTTTGGATAACGTACGCCAGGTGGCGGAAACAGGCGTTGACCGCATTTCGATTGGCAGTCTGACCAAGAATATTCAAGCAGTGGATTTATCGATGCGGTTTGTGTGATTAAGTTTGAGTTAGTGTTCATCTATTCCGGCTAGAAGATAAGGGTTGAAAATAGTTTTTAGGTCTTTTTGTTCATTTGCAAACCAATCAACTATTGCATCTAAATTGTCTTCCGCGGTCTCATAATCTCGGTCATGAGGATCATTACGACCAGCAGCTAGACGATCCAATAATCTTTGTATCTTCCAAGCGTTATTAAGCATTTCTTTAATTTTATTTTCAACGACCGGCATAGCGAGAGGACCTTGCTGCTCAATCTCCCATTTAAAGTTACCAATCCGTTCCATTAAGTTGATGGTTCCTGCTGTTGGGACAGGATTACTGTGCCAGTCTGTCGGGTATGTACAGCAATAGTGAGCGAAGTCTCGCATTGAGCGATAAACCTCAAGGCGAGATGGTCTGAGATTATTGTGAACTGCGATATTGTTTGCTCTTCGCGCGGCATCTCGCGAGTGCCTGGCGTAGATAGCGGAGAGAAACGCAATTAAAGCAGATACAATAGCTATGGTGTCACTAACTGTGATAGAAAGGCCACGTACAAAATCGGACATTTGTTCTAAACAAGTAGAAATTGCTTACTTACTTTCCATCGTACTAATAAACGCATTCGCCTCATTGATCGATTTTTCCATCGAGGCGATCAGCGCCGAGACGTCGGATTTGATGGTGCTCA
>CADEDJ010000021.1 GCA_902826055.1 uncultured Nitrosomonas sp.
TAATGGTATTCGGCAAAATTAACCTTCCTCTTATAGCATGTTCTCATAAAATTATCGCCAGGTTCAAGAATGAAGTGTAATTTTTGAGTATGTAGATTAGTGGAGTGCTGCAGTATAAGGACACTCTAGTTTTATGATGGCTAGCTGAAATTCAAATTGACCTATGTACGTTTAATAGAAGTTGGTATCTTAATTTACTGTGTTCAGAAGATTGCCATATTGCATATATGACGAATATCACTTATTAATTATCAGTTAAAGGCTAATCGGGAGTCTCTTATGATACTTAACAGAAATGTTGGAAATACCTGGATAATCTTATTTTTACAGGAGAGGAGATGATATTTATTGATAAACAGCGAAGGATAAATGAATCTAATTTTCAAACATAATCTGTTATACTTTAACGATTCTTATAATTTTTTAATATTTATCAGTATGAGTGAATATCTTTTTACATCCGAATCCGTTTCTGAAGGACACCCCGACAAAGTTGCCGATCAAATTTCTGATGCAGTTTTGGATGCGATTCTGAAACAAGACGCCAATGCTCGAGTTGCTTGTGAAACATTGTGCAGTACTGGGTTAATAGTCTTGTCAGGAGAAATCACAACGCATGCTTCTGTTGATTACAATATTATTGCACGCGAAACTGTGAAGAATATTGGTTATACGAGCTCAAATATCGGTTTTGATTCGACTACTTGCGCCGTTCTAACCGCATTTAATAAGCAATCTCCTGATATCGCTCAAGGTGTGGATCGTATCAAAGGTGAAGAGATGGATCAAGGGGCAGGTGACCAAGGTTTAATGTTTGGTTTTGCATGTGACGAAACACCGCAATTGATGCCAATGCCAATTTTTTATGCTCACCGTCTAGTTGAACGCCAGTCTGAATTAAGGAAAAACGGGCGGCTGGCGTGGTTACGTCCAGATGCAAAATCACAAGTTTCAGTGCGATATTTGAATGGTAAGCCACAGCGTATTGAAACGGTTGTTATTTCCACTCAGCATGATCCTGATGTTTCACATCAAATGCTAACTGAAGCAGTTATTGAAGAAATTATTAAACCAGTTATTCCTTCTGAGCTAATTAGTGATCGTATTAACTATCTGGTTAATCCTACAGGGCGTTTTGTAGTTGGTGGCCCTATGGGAGACTGTGGTTTGACGGGTCGTAAGATTATTGTTGATAGTTACGGCGGTGCGGCGCACCATGGGGGCGGAGCTTTTTCTGGTAAAGATCCTTCTAAAGTCGACAGATCCGCTACTTACGCAGGACGTTATGTTGCAAAAAATATTGTAGCAGCAGGAATTGCTAGTAAGTGTGAAGTACAGATTGCTTATGCAATTGGTGTTGCACGTCCTGTTTCATTAATGGTGAACACATTTGGCAGCGGCAAGATTGCTGATGAGAAGATCATTCAGTTAATAGAAAATCATTTTGATTTGCGCCCGCGCGGCATCATTCATGCCTTAAATCTATTACGTCCTATCTATGCTCGGACTGCTGCATATGGACATTTTGGACGGGAGCTTCCTGAATTCACATGGGAAGTTACGGATAAGGCTAATCAACTTCGTAGCGCTGCCGGTATCTAAGCTTTTAAATTTTAACTATCTCAATCGAATCAACTTACCCTTGTTCTGAGGAGCGCTGCAGCGGTTCCCACCGTGAGGCTCGGTTCAAGCGGACATCTGTTACAACGGCGCTCGTTCATATTTTGAGGAGAAGACTATGAACGCTGTGCTCAATCCCGATGGTAGTTTTTTTACTGACTATAAGATTGCCGATATTTCCTTGGCCGAATGGGGGCACAAAGAAATCGCTATTGCTGAAACTGAAATGCCTGGATTAATGGCATTACGCAAAGAGTATGCAAACCAGAAACCGTTAGCAGGTGCTCGTATCGCAGGCTCTTTACATATGACCATCCAAACAGCTGTATTAATTGAAACATTGGTAGCATTGGGTGCGCAAGTTCGTTGGGCTTCATGTAATATTTTTTCTACGCAGGATCATGCAGCAGCAGCTATTGCTGCTAGAAATATTCCGGTATTTGCTTACAAAGGTGAATCTTTGAGTGACTATTGGCAATTTGCTCATCAGATTTTTGAGTGGACAGTTGATGGACAATCTGACGGGGCCAATATGATCCTGGATGATGGCGGTGATGCCACATTATTATTGATTCTAGGTGCCAAAGCTGAAAAAAATCCTTCGGTTATTGCAAACCCTAATAATGAAGAAGAGGAAGCATTATTTGCTTCAATTCGCAATAAATTATCTTCCCAGCCTAATTGGTACTCGCAGAATCTTGCCAGAATACGAGGTGTTACAGAAGAAACTACAACAGGTGTGCATCGGTTATATGAAATGCATAAAAGTGGAGAACTTCCTTTTCCAGCTTTTAATGTAAACGATTCTGTTACTAAGTCTAAGTTTGATAATTTGTATGGTTGTAGAGAATCGCTTGTCGATGGTATCAAGCGTGCCACCGACGTCATGATTGCAGGAAAAATTGCTGTGGTTTGCGGGTATGGTGATGTAGGCAAAGGATGTGCACAATCATTGCGTGGTTTAGGTGCAACAGTGTGGATTACGGAAATTGATCCGATCTGCGCGTTGCAAGCAGCCATGGAAGGATATCGAGTGGTTACTATGGATGATGCTTGTGATCAGGCAGATATATTCGTTACTGCAACTGGTAACCTTAGAGTAATCACACACGATCATATGCTGAAAATGAAAGATCAAGCAGTCGTTTGTAATATTGGTCATTTTGATTCGGAAATTGATATTGCATCCATTCAGAAATATCCATGGGAAAACATCAAACCACAAGTGGACCATGTTTTGTTTCCAACGGGGCGTCGCATTATTATTTTGGCGCAAGGCAGATTAGTCAATTTAGGATGTGCCACGGGACATCCTTCTTTTGTAATGTCCAGCTCATTTACTAATCAAGTATTGGCCCAAATGGAGTTATGGTCTAATGGAGCCAATTATCAAAAAAATGTTTATGTTCTACCAAAGCATTTGGATGAAAAGGTAGCTCGTCTCCATATTGGGAAATTGGGAGTAAAGCTCACTGAGTTGACAGATGAACAGGCAAAATATTTAGGCCTCAATAAGAACGGTCCATACAAACCACAATTGTATCGATATTAATTAGCTTTTTCTCGGTCTTAATGGGAGGTATTAGTTGAACTCACGAGAGTTCACTGTTTCTCCCATTTATAAACTTGTGACACAGTATTCGAGTAATCGATAGAGAGATACTGATCAAAACAATCATAGCACTAATGAGCTTGAGAAGATGAAATCACAACAAAAATTCTCTCCTACCTTTAGCTTTGAGCTTTTTCCCCCTCAAACTCCACAAGGCATTGAAAAACTACGATTGACTCGTAAGGAACTTTCGCAATATAACCCTAAATTTTTTTCAGTGACCTTTGGAGCAGGTGGTTCAACGCGTGAACGAACTCTTGAAACCGTTATGGAGATTCAAGCAGAGGGATATAATGTAGCGCCTCACTTATCTTGTATTGGTTCAACGCAACAGAATATCCGCGCCATATTGGATAAATATTTTCAGGTTGGCATTCGGCATATTGTTGCATTACGCGGCGATTTGCCCTCGGGTATGGCACAAACAGGGGAGTTTCGTTATGCCAGTGAGTTAGTTTCTTTTATTCGGCAAGAATTCGGAACTGCTTTTCATATTGATGTCGCAGCTTATCCCGAATATCACCCGCAAGCGCGATCTGCGCAATTCGATTTTGAAAATTTTAAATGCAAAATAGATGCTGGTGCGAATTCAGCTATTACGCAATATTTTTATAACGCAGATGCTTATTTTCATTTTATTGAATTATGTGAATCGGCTGGTTTGGATATTCCAGTTGTTCCCGGAATTATGCCGATAAATAAGTTCTCGCAACTCGTTAGATTTTCAGATACATGCGGCGCTGAAATTCCTCGTTGGGTTCGAAAAAAACTCGAAGGATATGGCGATGATGTTGAATCAATACAAGCTTTCGGTTTAGATATCGTTACTGATTTGTGTGAGAAATTACTCAAAGCAGGTGCTCCAGGATTACATTTTTATACATTAAACTCAGCTCACTTGACTTCAATCATTTGGCAGCGCCTGAATAATTTTCATACTAATGTGGATTAGACCAATTTACTATCCTCATAATCTTTGAAAGAAGATATCAATTGAGTAATTTCATTTAAGAGGGAAATTGTAAGTACTCGTTCTATTGATTTTTATAGGAGGTATATAATAAAAACTTATAGGGTGATCAAAATAAAAAATATGAGGTTTCTTGATGAAAGAAAATGATTCTGAGTTAAAAAAATCTATTGCGGAAGCGCATGATGTCGTAACAAATACTCCCGATATTTCAATAATGAATGCTTGCATTGCACATGCCAGAGAGGTTAAAACTACACAGTTGGAACTTATTAAAAGTAAAGGCTATGATTTTGCTCCAGAATTTAAGAATTTAACCACTCAACTTTATTTATTGGGTGTAATGTGGAAATGTGCTGAAAGCCTGGGAAGCAAAGACACTGCAAATGAATTAGCTTTTACAGCCATGAAAACGATGCTCATACAAGATGGCATGCAAAAACAGAAAGCGATTAAACGCATCGATTTTTTAAGAAAAATGTCTAAGCTTGAGGATGATCATGATGCTTTGGCTGTAGTTATTGGTTATGAGTCTGAACCCAATGATAATAGTTTGGCAGAAGTGTTCGATCACTATATTGATGATATGCAGGTTTCTGGAGCTTTCTGGCGACTGTATGATCGTGGTAGAAAAATAATGTTATATGGTGGTTTATTTATCGCTTTCGTAGTAATCTGGTTCGTTACCTTATTTATGCCTGGAAACAGTGCAATAGCGACTTTAGCTGCTGGGCTTATTGCAGCGGCAATTTTTGTGATACCGGTATTTTTAGTTGGTATCTTTATGTACCGCACAAAAATTAAGAAAGCCAATAAAGCCAGTTAATAATGATACGTTCCGACAATTGTGAGTGATACTCTTCAATAATAAGATAAAGATGGACAAATTGATTAGATTGGCAATTCACGCAAAATGAATGCTCAGATAATTAATGGCATAGAGATAGCCAGATTGGTGCGTGCTGAATGGAAATTACGTGCTGACAGGCTGATTCAGTTAGGTGTTCCACCTGGATTAGCGGTAATCATTATTGGCGATAATCCAGCATCAAGTATTTATGTCAGAAATAAAGTCAAAGCTTGCACAGAGATTGGTATTTATTCGGAAGTACATAGCTTTCCAGAAGATGTTGAACAATCTGAAGTATTAGATTGTATTCAAGAGCTTAATGAAAGCTCGCGTGTTCATGGCATTTTGGTGCAATTGCCGCTACCTGCACATTTTGAGAATAATCGGATTATTACTTCCATTGCCATTGAAAAAGACGTCGATGGCTTTCATTTCTTTAATGTCGGTGCACTGGTTACCGGGAATGCTGTTTTTTTACCTTGCACACCTTATGGTGTAATGACGATGTTGATGAGGCATCATATTCCGATTGAAGGTCAGCATGTCGTTGTGGTTGGAAGAAGTAACATTGTCGGTAAACCTATGGCATTTATGCTATTAGAACAAGGTGCCACCGTTACTATCTGTACTTCTAAAACGCGTGACCTAGCGCAATTTACAAAAAATGCTGATATTCTAGTGGTAGCTACTGGGAAAGCACGCATGATCACCGCTGAGATGGTCAAACCGGGTGCTGTTGTCATTGACGTAGGTATTAATCGACTAACAAATGGAAAACTATGCGGCGATGTCGATTATGAAGCGGTTAAAACAATTGCCGGTTATATTACTCCAGTACCTGGAGGCGTAGGGCCGATGACTATTACCATGTTATTGTGTAATACCATTTTGGCAGCCGAACGTGCTCAAGCCGGTATTAGAATGGTAGCCACAAATTAATTTTTTACGAACCTGATTTGAATATGGACTTGCAACCTGATAGCGATCCGCAAGAAACGCAAGAATGGCTGGATGCGCTAGATTCAGTCATCGCAAATGTTGGCACAGAACGTGCACACTTTTTGCTCGAAAAATTGATTGAGAAAGCGCGCCGTTCGGGTGCTTATTTGCCCTATAGCGCAACAACAGCTTATATCAATACTATTCCTACAGGTAAAGAAGAACGTTCCCCAGGTAACAATGCAATCGAGCATCGCATTCGCTCATATGTCCGCTGGAATGCGATGGCGATGGTATTGCGTGCCAACAAAAAAACCAATGTTGGTGGCCATATTGCAAGTTTTGCATCTGCGGCAACCCTTTATGATGTCGGATATAACCATTTTTGGCATGCACCATGCGACACACATGGTGGAGATTTGGTATATACGCAAGGACATTCATCGCCAGGTGTTTACGCTTATGCATTTCTGGCCGGGAAATTGAGTCAGGAGCAATTGGATAACTTTCGTCAGGAAGCGAAAGGCAACGGTTTATCTTCCTACCCACATCCTTGGTTAATGCCTACGTTCTGGCAATTTCCTACTGTTTCAATGGGCCTGGGGCCATTGATGGCTATTTATCAGGCACGGTTCATGAAGTATCTGGGTAGCCGTGGATTGGTTAATACCAATGGTCGTAAGATCTGGGCTTTTATGGGTGATGGTGAAATGGATGAACCGGAATCAATGGGGTCTATTTCATTGGCATCTCGCGAGAATCTGGATAATTTGATTTTTGTCGTTAATTGCAATCTGCAACGATTGGATGGTCCGGTACGAGGAAATGGCAAAATTATTCAGGAATTGGAGGGTGCTTTTCGAGGTGCTGGTTGGAATGTCATCAAAGTAATTTGGGGTTCTTATTGGGATCCGCTATTAGCCAAGGATACTAAAGGTTTATTGCAAAAACGCATGATGGAATGCGTAGACGGCGAATACCAGAATTTTAAAGCTAGAGATGGCGCGTATGTGCGTGAGCACTTCTTTGGAAAATACCCGGAGTTGTTGGAAATGGTTGCCAACATGTCGGATGACGATATCTGGCGATTAAACCGGGGTGGGCATGATCCCTATAAAGTCTATGCAGCATATGCAACTGCAGTAAAACACACAGGGCAGCCGACAGTAATTTTGGCCAAAACCATTAAAGGTTATGGCATGGGTGAAGCGGGTGAAGCACAAAATATTACCCATCAGCAGAAAAAAATGGGAACTACCTCGCTAAAAGCTTTCCGTAATCGCTTTGGTCTTGAGATAGCAGATGACGAAATCGATGAAATTCCTTATCTCACATTTGCTAAAGATTCACCCGAATTCATTTATATGCAAGAACGGCGAAAGTCGCTGGGCGGTGTATTTCATCGTCGCAAAACCAATGCGGAAGCTTTGCAGGTGCCGCCATTATCAGCTTTTGATTCATTACTGAAAGCTAGCGGCGAGGGGCGCGAATCGTCAACGACCATGGCTTTCGTTCGCATTCTTAATATTCTGACAAAAGATAAGCGGATTGGTAAGCATGTTGTACCGATAGTCGCCGATGAATCGCGCACTTTTGGCATGGAAGGCATGTTCCGGCAATTAGGCATCTGGTCATCGGTAGGTCAATTGTATACACCGCAGGATGCTGACCAACTGATGTATTACAAAGAAGACAAGCATGGGCAGATTTTGCAGGAAGGTATTTGTGAAGCAGGTGCAATGTCATCTTGGATTGCCGCGGCGACATCGTATAGTACGCATGGCATTCAAATGATTCCATTTTTTATATTTTATTCTATGTTTGGTTTTCAGCGCGTTGGCGATTTGGCATGGGCGGCGGGAGATATGCGTTGCCGCGGTTTTTTATTAGGGGGTACCGCAGGGCGCACGACATTAAACGGTGAAGGACTTCAGCATGAAGATGGACACAGTCATCTCGCCGCATCTACGATTCCCAATTGTGTATCGTATGATCCGGCGTTTGCCTACGAACTGGCTGTCATTGTTCAAGATGGATTGCGCCGCATGTATCAGGAGCAAGAGGATGTTTATTATTACATCACGGTAATGAATGAAAACTACACGCATCCTGAAATGCCTACTGGATCAGAAAAAGACATTCTAAAAGGCATGTATCTGTTCAGCGAAGGTAGTAAAACTTCTGAGGAACCGCACGTGCAGTTGCTCGGTGCCGGTACTATTTTGCGCGAGGTAATTGCTGCTGCCGCAATCCTTAAAAAGGAATATAACGTAAATGCGGATATCTGGGGCATAACCAGCTTTAATGAATTAAGGCGTGAAGCCTTGACTGTATCGCGCTGGAACATGTTGCATCCCGATCAGCCGGCGAGAGTTTCGCATGTAGAGAGTTGTTTGCAAGGGCGCCAAGGCCCAGTGATTGCAGCATCGGATTATATGAAAATCTATGCGGATCAGATTCGTGAATTTATACCGGCAAAATATCGCGTTTTAGGAACGGATGGTTTCGGACGCTCCGATACGCGTGAGAAATTACGCCATTTCTTTGAAGTGGATCGGTTTTATATTGTCGTGGCAGCGCTTAAGGCGTTATCGGAAGAAGGTAAAATCTCTAATCAACAAGTTGTTCAAGCACTGCAGAACTACAAAATTGATCCGGAAAAAAATAATCCAGCGACTAGCTAAATCAGAGAAATGCAACATGAGCATTGATTGCTTAAGCAAAATAACGGCATTATTACCTCCGTGTGTCGAAGCAATTTAAGGAAAAATCTGTGGCTGAATTAAAGAAAGTATTCATTCCTGACATTGGTGACTTTAAAGATGTTCCAGTAATCGAAATATTGGTAACAGCGGGTAGTACCGTTAACGCTGAAGATTCATTGCTTACACTGGAATCCGATAAGGCGACTATTGAAGTCCCATCGCCTTATGCGGGTGTGATCAAGGAAATATTTGCCAAAGTTGGTGATAAAGTATCGGAAGGTTCGGTGATTTTGACCATCGAAGTTTCAGATAGTGTCGTTGCGAAAACTCCTACGCAAGCCACTGAGCAAAAACCGGTTCCGGAAACAATTAACGCTGCATCAGAAGTTGAAATTAAGGAAATAACTTCGCGGCAACCACAGGGCATACAGCAAAATGTGCCAGTGCAAGATGTTTCTTCCAAAGCGCATGCCAGCCCGTCAATTCGCCGTTTTGCGCGAGAGTTGGGGGTGAATCTGGATTTGATCACAGGTAGTGGTCCTAAGCACCGCATTCTCAAAGAGGACGTTCAGACTTTTGTTAAAAGTCAATTATCAAAATCGCGAAGTGATGCAATGGGATCAGGGCTTAATGTATTACCTTGGCCACAAGTTAATTTCGCTAAATTCGGTTCGATTGAGTTAAAGCCGCTGACACGTATCCAGCAAATTTCCGGTGCCAATTTGCATCGAAATTGGGTAATGATTCCCCATGTAACTCAGTTTGACGAAGCTGACATTACTGATTTGGAAGAGTTACGCAAAGAGTCAAATGAAAATACCAAAAAAAACAATATCAAATTGACATTATTGGCCTTTTTGATGAAGGCGCTAATCGCACCTTTGAAAAAATTTCCGCAGTTTAACGCTTCGCTCGACAATAGCGCTGACGGTGAAGTCAATCTAATTATCAAGCATTATTATCATATCGGTTTTGCCGTTGATACGCCGCAAGGATTGGTAGTTCCAGTCATTAGGGATATCGACCAGAAGGGCATCATAGCAATCGCCGAAGAATTATCTAAATTATCCGCATTGGCACGAGAAGGTAAATTAAAACCCACGGATATGCAAGGTGCATGCATGACCATTTCTAGCCTCGGTGGAATTGGTGGCACTGCATTTACACCGATTATCAATGCGCCTGAAGTAGCTATTTTAGGAGTTTCGAAAGCTACGATTAAGCCGGTTTATCGAGATGATCAGTTTGTGCCACGGTTGATGCTTCCTCTGTCGCTTTCTTATGATCATCGTGTGATAGATGGCGCAACCGCAGCGCGATTTACGACGCATTTATCTGAAGTGTTAACCGATATGCGCCTGGCTTTATTATGATGCAATTGATTGATTCTTATAGCATCATAGGTGGAAACTATTGATAAACTTTCCTTGATAGGTATTTATGGCGGGACATTTGATCCTATCCACTACGGTCACCTGCGCATTGCTGAAGAATTGCTTGATATCCCCAGCTTGAAGCAAATCATTTTTGTTCCTTCCGGTACTCCTCGATTACGCGCCGCTCCTGCTGCATCTAGAACACAGCGTGCTGCCATGTTACGTTTGGCAATTCAGGATAACAACAAGTTTTTACTGGATGAACGAGAAATAAATCGCTCAGGTATTAGCACAACAGTGTATTCGTTGCAGGAATACAAAAATGAATACAATGAAAATATTGCGCTGTGTTTTATTTTAGGAATCGATGCATTTATTAAAATACATCAATGGCACGAATGGCGAGAGCTGTTTAATTTATGCCATTTAATTATAGTTACTCGTCCAGGGTATATATCGTTGAACGATAATCCCGTTCTACCAACCGATATACAGAAAGAGCTTGCTTTGCGCCGTGTTTCTAATGCGAATGATCTCGTATTACAATCTAGCGGTTTTATCTATCTTGCTCAAACATCACTACTGGATATATCCGCTTCACATATTCGATCATTGATAAGACAGGGTAAAAGTATACGTTACCTGCTTCCCGATGGTGTTTCTGATTATATTAAATCCAATTGTTTATATACTAAAACCCTATGAATTCTGAAGAACTCGTTACTGTTATCACCGATGCATTGGAGGAAATTAAAGCTTACGATATCGATGTCATTAATGTTGCAAAAATAACTTCAATGTTTGAATACATCATTATCGCGAGTGCAGATTCCACACGTCAAACAAAATCACTGGCAAACAATGTGCAAGAAAAGGTAAAGGCTGCTGGGGGAAAAGTGTATAGCGTGGAAGGAGAGCAAACTGGAGAATGGCTTCTTGTAGATTTAGGTAATGTGATAGTACATATCATGTTACCCGTTGCACGAGAATACTATAATCTGAAAGCGTTATGGTCCCGGTAAAGCAGCGGGCCTAGAAAGCAAGGAATTGCAGCCGCTTATCCATGAAATTTTTTGTACTTGCAGTCGGGAATAAGATGCCTGATTGGATCAGGATTGGTTATTTTGAATATATTAAGCGTTTGCCGCGTGAAGTGATAGTCAGCTTAGTTGAAATTAAGCCGGAAAAGCGTACGAGTGGTAAGCAAACGGAACAAATATTATTGGCAGAGTATCAGCGGATCCGCGCAGCCTTGCCATCAGAGTGCCGGATTGTGGTTCTTGATGAAAAAGGACAGCAATGGACAACAATCCAATTTGCTCATGTAATAAAGCAATGGACAACAGATGGCAACAAAATTGCATTTATCATTGGTGGTGCGGACGGATTACACGAAACTATTAAAAATTCTGCAAGTGAAACTATTGCACTGTCAAAGTTAACTCTACCGCATGGTCTTGTGCGTGTGCTTCTAGCTGAACAGCTTTATCGCGCGGTTTCGATCGTCAAAGGCCACCCCTATCATCGGGCGTGAATCAATATTATATTACTTCTCCTCTTTTAAGATTCATAGGATGAGATAATATTATCCAGTGAATATATACAACTTTTAGCGCCTTTTATTACTACTATGATGCTTTCTGATAATCAAATATATCTTGCTTCGAGAAGCCCAAGGAGACGGGAACTGCTAAGACAAATAGGTGTTAAATTTAATCTCTTATTGATGCGCGAAACGCTGGGTAGACCGATTGATATTGACGAACAGCCACTTGTTGATGAAACGCCGACGGATTATATTTACCGTATTGTTCAATTTAAAGCAAACGCAGGTTGGAAGCGAATACTGCAACGCCGCTTTCAGCCCATGCCGGTATTAGTGGCTGACACGATTGTTACCCTCGATGGTTGCATTTTAGGTAAACCTAAAGATATTGTGCAAGCAGAAACAATGCTGAAGATTTTATCAGGAAGATCTCATCAAGTTTTAACAGCAATTGGCGTTGGAATCAGAGATCAGACGCAAATTAGATTATCAACATCAACGGTGCAATTCCGCGATATTAGTGAGCGGGAAATCCGCAAATACCTTACCCAGAATAATTGCTTAGATAAAGCTGGTGCTTACGCTATTCAAGGGATGGCAGCAGCTTTCATTGTAAAAATATCGGGTAGTTACAGTGGGGTAATGGGATTACCCCTATATGAGACAGCACAATTACTAGAAGAAGTTGGAATAGCGCTGTTTCCCTAAGAACAATTGATTACGCTCGATTCTCCGTTAGGCCTTTAACCGTATCATGAATAACGAAATTCTTATCAATATTACGCCGCAAGAAACCAGAGTTGCAATACTGGAGCAAGGTATTACGCAAGAACTCCATATCGAACGAATGAGCGGACGCGGAATTGTTGGAAATATATACAATGGCCGAGTCAGCCGGGTTTTACCAGGTATGCAATCGGCTTTTGTAGACATCGGTCTCGATCGAGCCGCTTTTCTGCATGTGGCGGATATTTGGAATGCCAATCAGCATAGTGATATTAACAAACCCATTGAAAAACTTTTGTATGAAGGTAATAGCATCCTGGTGCAAGTGATTAAAGATGCGATCGGTACCAAAGGAGCGCGATTATCGACACAAATTAGCCTTGCAGGGCGATTGTTAGTTTATCTTCCGCAAGAGTCTCATATCGGTATTTCTCAGCGCATTGAAGATGATCTTGAGCGTGAATTATTGCGCGATAAATTGCAACACATTCTGCCTGCAGAAGAAAAAGGCGGGTACATCATTCGCACAATGGCTGAAACAGCGGATGAGAGCGATCTGCGCTCTGACCTTGAATATCTACATAAGCTATGGCATGACATTCAGCAGAAATTTGTAACTATTGCAGCACCGATGTTGCTTTATCAAGACCTGGATCTGAGTCATCGCGTATTACGAGATTTCGTTAATGCGAATACCTCACGGATTTTTGTGGATTCACGTGAGAATCACCAGAAGCTTGTGAAGTTTGCGCAAAATTATATGACTAATATTGCTGAGCGCATTGTGTTGTACTCTGGCGGGCGTCCGCTATTTGATTTACATAGTGTTGAAGAAGAAATTGAAAAATCTTTAGCCAAACGGGTGAACTTAAAATCCGGTGGATACGTCATTATCGATCAAACTGAAGCACTAACAACAATGGACGTTAACACGGGTGGATTTATTGGTGTGCGCAATTTCGATGATACGATTTTTAAAACGAACCTTGAAGCCGCTCAGGTAATAGCGCGGCAATTACGCTTACGCAATCTGGGCGGAATTATCATCATCGATTTTATCGATATGGATTCCGATGAACATAGAAATGCTGTGTTAGCAGAACTTAATAAAGCCTTGCTACAGGATCGTACACGTATAACAGTAAATGGGTTTAGTGCACTTGGATTAGTTGAAATGACGCGTAAGCGAACCAGGGAAAGTCTTGCGCATGTATTGTGTGAGCCATGTCCAACATGCCAGGGGCGAGGTGAAATCAGAACCGCACAAACCATTTGCTATGATATTTTGCGTGAATTGCTAAGAGAATCCAGGCAATTTGAAGCCAATGAATTTCGAATTCTTGCGTCACAGCAAGTAATTGATTTGTTTCTCGATGAAGAATCTCAAAGCTTGGCTCAATTAGGAGATTTTATCGCAAAGCCGATCAGTTTACAGGTCGAAGAGTCCTATACCCAAGAGCAATACGATGTAATCTTGATGTAATCAAGAATGATAAAAATAACAACTGCTTATCAGTTTTACCTTTTGCATGCACCTGCAGCATTATCATGCTGTGAGATGAAACTGCTGATTTTATCGCGATCTTGGCCGCTAGAAGATGTTGAAAATTAGCTTCAATGCTGTGTCAGAGCACTATGGGTTGGTCTGGAAGCTCATTTTTATTATGATTGGGTTGAAGAGGGAAGTGTCTTTGCAGATGAAGGCTTACTTGATTAATTCCTGCGATGACACCTGCTTCAAATTGCTGTTGCCGGAATAGCGCTTCCATTTCACGGCAAATCGCCTCCCATTCCGTATGTGTTACTTTGGCATCAATGCCCCGATCAGCAATGATTTCGACGTCACGGTCAGCAAGCAGTACATAAATCAATACACCGTTATTATCCTTTGTATCCCAAATACGTAATTGAGAAAATACTTCCACCGCCCGTTCTCGGGCGGTTTGTTTTTTAAGCAATGGGACAGTACGCAAGGCAGCTTCCACGGCGAAACAAATTTGACCTTGATGATTTGTTTCGGAATGTTTGATGGCTTGCTCAATTGTGGATAAAGATTTGGCCGGGAACAGTCGGTGTACGGCCAGTTGTCCCGTTAAACAATGGCGTATTGCACGCGTTAGATCCATGGTTACCATCGTCCCGATGCGCCGCCGCCGCCAAAGCCGCCACCACCCCCACCAAACCCTCCGCCAAATCCACCTCGCCCGATATCGCCTCCCCGATAATCACCGCTAGACCAATGATGACGGCCATTTCTATAAATTCCGCTACTTGTATATTGAAAAAGACCTGCAACGAATGCAATGAGGGCAATAATTGCTGCAATTGCGATGGATGAAAATAATATCCAGCCGACAAATCCGGCACCGGCGCCGGTTATTGTAGCGCCGGCAAAACGCCCCAATAACGATTGCAAGAATCTTCCAACTGCAATAAATGCAATTGCAATGAATAAGATACTATCAATATTGACATTATCGGAGTGAGTAATACCACGCTTACTTGATGGCGGTGGAAGCGCTTCTCCTGCAATCAAACCTAAAATTGCATGAACTCCGGCATCAATACCTTGCGCAAAATTTCCGGTTTTCAAATGAGGCACAATGATTTCTTCAATAATTCTTTTGGCCGTAGCATCAGGCAATACACCTTCTAAACCATAGCCCACTTCTATGCGTAGCGTTTTGTCGTTTTTTGCAATGAGTAGCAACACCCCATCGTCAATTTTTTTGCGCCCCAATTGCCAAGCCTCAACAACACGAAGCGAATATTGTTCAATGGTTTCAGGTTGTGTGCTAGGTACTATGAGCACAGAAACTTGGCTGCCTTTTTTCTTTTCAAACGCAGCTAATGTTTGTTCTAGGCGGGTGACTTCTTGAATTGGCAGTGTTGCAGTCAAATCCGTGACATGAGATTTGAGCGGTGGAATTGCTACTTCTGCTCGAGTCACGCTTATGCAAAACAAAATAGTCGTGGCTAGCAGTAGAATCTTGCCCAAATTGTGTATTGATTGGATAGCGATCATGGTTTTCAGCGCCAATTATTTTTCCCGGTTTTCTGGCACATTGAAATCGACTTTGGGTGCAATAGAAATCTCCTGCTCATTTTCGACAGTAAAACTGGGTTTAGTGTGGAAGCCGAACATCATGGCGGTAAAATTACTGGGAAAAGAACGTACGACAAGATTATATTCCTGTACGGCTTTGATATACCGATTTCGAGCAACCGTAATGCGATTTTCAGTTCCTTCCAGTTGTGCTTGTAAATCCCGAAAATTGGTGTCCGATTTAAGCTCCGGATAGTTCTCTGTGATGAGTAATAGACGCGACAGCGCACTCGATAATTCACCTTGTGCATTCTGGAATTTTGCAAATGCCTCTGCATCATTGATGAGCTCAGGAGTCGCTTGAATGCTGCCGACTTTGGAACGGGCGCTGGTGACACCCAATAACACATCTTTTTCCTGTGCAGCAAATCCTTTGACGGCATTGACTAAATTGGGAATCAAATCAGCGCGGCGTTTATATTGATTAAGAACTTCCGCCCAACTGGCTTTAATTTGCTCATCAGTTGATTGCAATGTGTTGTAGCCGCAACCACTCAGTGTCAGTGAACCGACGAGTAACAAAATTAATAGGTAGTTTCGCATAAATTTCCCCCGCGAAAAATTGATTATCTGCTCTGTAAAAATTTCATCAGTTTTGGCAATAATACCTGAATCCTTGATCAATCAAAGCAAATAAATGAAATTTGATAATAAACTTGACAAGTTCCAAGCTGTACCATTAGTATGGTGGTGTTTTTGTTGTTAACACAATATATTGTGGTTTTAGTGAGAGATAATATTTCGTTATTTTAATAGGAAATTTATTTTCTCTATCGTAGATAATCAGTCCGGGGAGATCATTTATGCAACTTGTTACTGAACACACCAACCTCAAACTTATGTCCGGAAATCAAAATTTTTTTGACGCTGGAGCCCAGAATTCACGTTTTTCCCAATATAAAGTTATTCGCCGTAATGGAGCAGTCGTTACGTTTGAACCGGTCAAGATATCTGTTGCTATGACCAAAGCTTTTATCGCAGTTGATGGCGGCCAGGGAGCAGCATCGGTGAGAGTGCGCGAAGTTGTTGCGGGTTTAACAAATGACGTGGTGAATGCACTGCTACGCCGTCAACCGGATAGCGGTACTTTCCATATTGAGGATATTCAGGATCAAGTTGAGCTTGCCTTGATGCGTTCTGGGGAACACGATGTGGCGCGTGCTTACGTTCTTTATCGGGAAGAGCGGGCGCGTGAAAGAGCGCGTCTGAAACAGCAATCGACTGCAGATGCAGCAGTGGAAACGCGCTATGTTATGGATAATGACCAAAGGGTGCCATTGGACATAGCAAAATTATCGGCGTTGATTGAATCTTCGTGTGTGGGTTTGACAAACGTAGATGCTTCGCTGATCCTCAAAGCGACATTAAAAGATCTGTACGATGGCGTATCCGTGGATGAAGTCAGAAAATCCACTATTTTGTCTGCACGTGTGCTGATTGAAAAAGATCCGGCATATAGCTATGTTACTGCGCGCTTGTTATTGAATAATATGCGTTACGAAGTGTTGGGAGAAGAAATTTCGCAACAGGCGATGAAATCACGCTACCAGGATTATTTCCCGCATTTTATTAAACGCGGTATTGAAGCTGAGCTTCTTGATGAGCGCTTGGCGCAATTTGATTTAGCGCGATTGTCTGAAGCATTGGATGCCGATCGGGATTTGCAATTCGATTATTTGGGCCTGCAAACGCTCTATGATCGCTATTTCCTGCACATTAAAGAACGGCGCATCGAATTGCCACAAGCGTTCTTCATGCGTGTGGCAATGGGATTGGCATTGAATGAAATCGACCGTGAGGCACGTGCCATTGAGTTTTACCAAGTACTATCGAGCTTTGATTTTATGAGTTCGACACCGACCTTGTTTAACTCCGGCACTTGCCGCTCGCAATTATCATCCTGTTATCTGACTACGGTACCCGACGATCTGGATGGCATTTATGAAGCCATTAAGGAAAATGCATTACTGGCCAAATACGCGGGTGGGTTAGGTAACGACTGGACTGCAGTACGTGCGATGGGTGCACGCATCAAAGGCACCAACGGCAAATCGCAAGGTGTGGTGCCATTCCTTAAAGTAGTATCGGATACTGCGGTGGCGGTTAATCAAGGTGGCAAACGCAAAGGTGCGGTTTGTGCGTATCTGGAATGCTGGCATCTGGATATCGAAGAGTTTTTGGAGTTGCGCAAAAATACCGGTGATGATCGCCGCCGCACGCATGATATGAATACCGCCACCTGGATTCCCGATTTGTTTATGAAACGGGTCATGGAAGGTGGTGATTGGACATTATTTTCGCCTTCGGATGCACCCGATTTACACGAGAAATTTGGCCAGCAATTCGAACAAGCTTATTTAGCCTACGAAGCCAAAATTGAGCGTGGCGAGTTAGAACTTTATAAAAAAATACCCGCCGTGCAACTGTGGCGCAAGATGCTAAGCATGTTATTTGAAACCGGGCATCCATGGATTACGTTTAAAGATCCATGCAATGTGCGTTCGCCGCAAAATCATGTGGGTGTCGTGCATAGTTCCAATTTATGCACGGAAATCACCTTAAATACCAATGACAAGGAGATTGCAGTCTGTAATCTGGGCTCGGTCAATCTGGTGGCACATCTGAAAAATGGCGTGTTGGATAGGGATAAATTGAAGCACACGATCAGTATCGCCATGCGTATGCTGGATAATGTCATTGATATTAATTTCTATGCCGTAGCCAAAGCCAGAAATGCCAATCTCAAGCATCGCCCCGTAGGATTGGGCATTATGGGATTTCAGGATTGCTTGCATCAATTGGGGATTCCCTATAGCTCACCAGAAGCGGTTGAGTTTGCCGACCGATCAATGGAAGCGGTAGCTTATCAGGCTTACTGGGCTTCAACCGAATTGGCGGAAGAGCGTGGCTGCTATAGCAGTTACAAAGGTAGTTTGTGGGATCGCGGCATTCTTCCCCATGACACGTTGGAAGTTCTGCGCAATGAACGCGGTGGGTTTGTCGATGCGGATTTATCCGCCACTTTGGATTGGGATGAATTACGCCAGCGTATTCAGGAACATGGCATGCGCAACTCAAACTGTCTGGCGATTGCACCCACCGCGACGATTTCCAATATCGTTGGCGTATCTGCCAGTATTGAGCCGACTTATCAGAATTTGTACGTTAAATCGAATTTGTCGGGGGAGTTTACGATTGCCAATAAATGCTTGGTAAATGATCTGAAAAAACTCAGTTTGTGGGATGAAGTCATGATCGCGGATCTGAAATATTTTGACGGTGCTATCAGCAAAATTGACCGTATTCCGGAAAATATTCGTACGTTGTACGCTACCGCATTTGAAATGGATCCAATCTGGCTCATCGAAGCGGGTGCACGGCGGCAGAAATGGATCGATCAATCACAATCGCTGAATATTTATATGGGCGGAGTTTCCGGCAAGAAGCTCGATGAAACGTATAAATTAGCCTGGCTACGCGGTCTTAAAACTACCTATTACTTGCGCTCGATGGGGGCGACAGCCGCCGAGAAGTCGACGGTGCGGGCCGGTTCCCTGAATGCGGTACCGTCGGATGGCGGTATAAGCAGGGCGGTAGCGGCGGCGGAAATATCTAGCGTGGAAATTAAGTACTGTGCAATCGATGACGAGAGCTGCGAATCGTGCCAATAACCCGAAAACACCGATTAATTGCCTGCGCAAGCGATTTGCTGCGTTGGGTGGTGCTCAGAAACTCGCCTATCTTATCGATATGTCTCGTTTCCTGCGCTTCATCCGCCTTGCAACTCATCTTGCTCGGTGAATTAATCGATGTTTCTCTAACAATATAAAGGAGCTCATGATGCTGATATTCGAAGACGAACCGACAAAAACCGAACAATCGCCACAAGCCGATGTAATGCTTGCCATGAATTCGTTGCAACCGGTATCGCACGACTATGATAAGCCTTCGGCCGATACGGATATGAAAGCAGAGATGGCGGATAACCCCAACCGCCGCATATCGATCGAAGATAAGCAAATCATCAATTGCAGCGCCGACGTCAATCAACTGGTGCCGTTTAAATACAAATGGGCGTGGGATAAATATCTGGGTGCCTGCGCCAATCATTGGATGCCGCAGGAAATCAGCATGAGCCGGGATATTGCCTTGTGGAAGGATCCCAACGGCTTGACCGAAGATGAGCGCCGCCTGGTCAAACGCAATCTCGGATTTTTCGTAACGGCCGATTCATTGGCCGCCAATAACATTGTGTTGGGTACGTATCGCCATATTACCAATCCGGAATGCCGCCAATATCTGTTGCGGCAGGCGTTTGAAGAAGCCATCCATACCCATGCGTACCAATATATCGTTGAATCTTTAGGTTTGGATGAAGGAGAAATATTCAATGCCTATCACGAAATATCGTCGATCCGAGATAAAGATGAGTTTCTGATTCCATTTATTGACACACTGACCAATCCAGGTTTCAGAACAGGTACACAGGAAACCGATCAGCAATTGCTCAAAAGCCTGATTGTTTTCGCCTGCATCATGGAAGGGCTGTTCTTTTATGTCGGGTTTACGCAAATATTAGCGCTTGGCCGGCAAAACAAAATGACCGGCGCGGCGGAACAGTATCAATACATCCTGCGCGACGAATCAATGCATTGCAATTTCGGCATTGACGTGATCAATCAGATCAAGATGGAAAATCCGCATTTATGGACCAAAGCTTTCCGCGAGGAAGTGACTGAGTTGATGAAAAAAGCCGTGGCTTTAGAATACCGCTATGCTGAAGATACCATGCCACGTGGCGTGTTAGGCATGAATGCGCCAATGTTCAAGGAATATTTACGCTATATCGCCAACCGCCGCTGCCAGCAAATTGGCTTAGATACACTGTATCCGAATGCTAACAATCCATTTCCGTGGATGTCGGAAATGATCGACTTGAAGAAAGAAAAGAATTTCTTCGAGACGCGAGTGACTGAATATCAAACCGGCGGTGCGCTGAGTTGGGATTGAGGGTTGCTATAGCTGGCTACCAGTTTATAAGACATTTTGTCGTAGATATTACGTTATGCCATAAGAGGTCAATTTCAAGATGTCTGAAAGTGATTCGGTAACACTGCTAGTTGGCGCAGGAACTGCGGTTGGTGCATTCCTTGGCATCTTCGTGACGGCGCTTCTCTCGCGAGCTAGTGCAACATCAGCTCTTCGCCAAAACTGGATAAATTCTCTCAGGGAGGTTATGTCAAAGTACCTTACACACGCGGAGGTATTTGTTGATGTTCCTGATAAAAATAGTGAGGAAGCATACAAAGCAAAAATAGCGTTAATCGAATATGTGCATCAAGCAAAGCTTTACTTGAATGAAAGTGAAAAAAAGTCCGGCGATTTGCTTCAATTAATGCAAGACCTACCCGCCAAATATTCGAATGTTGAACATGCAGCCAGAGAGTATCAAAACGAGAAACCCAAAATATCATCCCTAATGCAAGAAATCTTAAAAGAAGAATGGAACAGGGTTAGAGATGGAGAAATATTGTAGAGCATAAATAACGCTTTAAAATTTATCGGCTTACCGAAATGGTTTTACATCTCCCGTATTCGTCTGTTCTGGGCATGTGTACTTTTTATTTGCTTATATACAGCTTATTGGCTTTGCACTTCCGGTGTTGCGGCGCAGGCATAACATGGCGCTCAACCTCGCTGCCTTCGGTCGCTGGACTCGCCAAAGCGTTGCTTTGGCGAGCCGGTTAGCTCTACGTTAGCCATAAAGGAAGATACTGATGTACCCATTTAGAGAAGGAGATACCTTTGCCACTTTTCGAAACATTATCGATTCGGTTGTGAACGAAATAATGTCTCTGGAGAATGGGTATATTTTAAAGGCATCGGAAACTGAACTAGAAGAATTCTATACTGAAAAGGCTCTTATCGATCCTTTGGTTCTTCACTCAGACCAGCAATATATTAAGAATCAATCTGGCACACAGATTGATGTAAGTCATGATTTTCGCAGGGCCGTTTTCCCTGGAGAACGAGCGGTTGTAAGAGGTACAAGAATAGACATTGCTATCCCATTTGAAGGCGATCCAATGTTATGGAGGGTACGTGCTTCCACTTGGAGTTCAGGTGGTTATCCAGAAATTGACGTGAAGAATGGAGAAATCATCTTCAGCGTAAGCTTTCCGGATGATTCTGCTAATCCGGAGCAACTGAAATCGGATATAAGTCGTAGCATTAAATCATTAGAAGATGCGGTAGGCTATCTTAAGAACGATGTCGCTAATCATAATAACGATGTCCTAAACACGGTAAAGCAGGCTTTAAACAGAAAAAGAGAATTAGCTCAAGCAACCACAGGTGCTGTTGCAGCGCTTGGTATTCCTGTCAAAAGAGTTGATTCCTCGCCAACATTCACGATTCCTGCAAAAAGGCGAACAAGGCCAACAAATAGGCCTTCAGTGGAAACGGGTGTGTATCAACCGGAGCCAGTCTTGGCAGAAAAGGAATACCAACATATCCTGGAAATCATCCGTAGTATGTCGCTGGTTATAGAACGTAACCCCGCCTCATTTGCATCGCTTGATGAAGAATCAATTCGAGATCATTTCCTTTTACAATTAAATGGACATTATGAAGGCGGGGCAACAGGGGAAACGTTCAATGCCTCAGGAAAGACGGATATACTAATTCGAGAAGGAAATAAGAACGTATTCATTGCTGAGTGTAAGTTCTGGCGCGGAAATAAGGTCTTCGTTGAGGCAGTAAATCAACTTCTCGGTTATCTGACGTGGCGTGATTCCAAGTGCGCCTTAATGATTTTTAATCGAACCAAAGACTCTAGTGCAGTAAGAAATAAAATGCACGAGGCCATGGAAGCTTTACCAGAACATCGCAAGACGGTTACTCACAATGCTGATGGTGATTCTCGCTATATTCTTATAAAAGAATCAGCGCCAGGAAAGGAAATAATCGTTACTACGCAGCTTTATGACATTCCGTCAGAAAAGTAAATAAGAAAAGGGGTCAGACCCCAAAGAAAAGGGGTCAGACCCCATAAAAAGAAATCATATTTATGTGTGATGCTCGTCAGCATATGATACGATTTTATTTTTTGGATTAAATCATGCGAACCACAATCGATATTGATGAACAGCTATTAAAGTATGCCAAACTTCAAGCAGCACAGCAGGGCTGCGCGTTGAAGCAGGTTATCGAGGATGCGCTGCGCGAGTTTTTTTCTCGTCACCATTTAAAACACGATCCGGTGAAGCTGGAAACGGTTTCCGGAGCTGGTTTAAAGCCGGGTGTTGATTTGGACAATAGCAGCAGTTTGAGCGATATTATGGACGGCCGTTGATGTTTCTAATGGATGTGAATGTCTTGGTCTATGCACATCGAGAAGATACGCTTGAGCATTCAGCGTATTGCGCGTGGTTGGAGTCCGCCATCAATGATACCGTTCCTTATGGTTATTCGGAGTTGGTGTTGAGCGGGTTTTTGCGGGTTGTTACGCATCCGAGAATTTTTGAGGTACCGTCTGCATTGTCCAGCGCGGTTCGTTTCGCCAATCAGGTGAGAGAATCGCAGAATGCAGTTTGTCTTGCACCCGGGCCGATGCACTGGAAGATATTCTTGGCGTGTATTGAACAGATTGATGCGAAAGGGAATGATATTGCCGATGCCTATCATGCGGCTTTGGCGATGGAATGGAATTGTGACTGGGTGACGACGGATAAGGGTTTTAAGCGCTTTAAAGGTTTAAAAGTACGCCATCCATTTGCTTTGTTGGATACCTGATGCCAAGAAAAAAACGCTTTTATCAGCCTGGGGTGCCGGTACATGCGTTCCAGCGCGGACATAATAAAGAACCGGTATTTTTTGATAATCAGGATTATTTGGCTTATTTGCGTTTCCTGAAAGCTGCAGCCGATGGTTTGGGGTGTTTGGTCCATGCTTATGTGTTGATGACCAATCATGTGCATTTATTGGTAACACCGCAAGCTGAAAATGATATTAGCCTGTTGTTTCAAAATATTGGGCGCCATTTTGTGCCTTATATCAATAAAACCTATCGCCGTCGAGGAAGTTTGTGGGAAGGGCGGCATAAGGGGAATATTTTAGAATCGGATGCTTATTTTCTGATTTGTATGCGCTATATCGAAATGAATCCGGTACGCGCTGCAATGGCTGAACATCCTGGACAGTATCGGTGGTCCAGCTACGCGGCGAATGCGCATGGGATTGATAATGCGATTCTACAGCCGCATGCGTTGTATCTGGCATTGGGCGAGTCTCCCGAGTCCCGTCAAGCTGTCTATCGCGCTGGATTTGATAGTGAAACCCAATTGGATGAACTTGAATTAATCCGTGCTTGCTTACATTCGGGTACGCCGCTGGGCCGTGATCATTTTAAGAAAAAGATCGAGTCTGTTATCGGCAGCCGTGTTGGATACAGTAAGCGCGGTAGGCCTACAGTGCGTGGATTGAATTAACAAGTGAAATAAGAGTAGGGATGAACAGACGCAGCGTTCGTTGCAGAATTTCAAGAAATAAAGTTTCACAAAGAGCTGAATTCTTATATTTTTGTTAAAATACTTATTTTTGGCTTATAATAAAAAAGGTGAATGACATCGATTGGAAACCCAAAGCGCTTAAGCAGGTTGAGAAAATCAAGGCTGCCGACATGTGCAAGAGAATTTTTATTGAAGTCCAGTCGCTGGCTGATTTTCCGGATTGCCAAGGTGTCAAGAAACTCGCCAATCATGCGTATAGCTACCGGCTGCGGGTTGGTGATTACCGGGTATTTTTCGAGTTTGACGGCAGCGTGCATGTTATTCCATTTCTAAATCAAGCATGAGTTTGTCAGCCATCCTTGTCGTATTAATTATACTGTCCTTCGGATAGCTTTCGCGTCATGTTTGATTTGGAAACGGAATTATTGATATTGAGGAGGTGAAAAAACGCGATGAGCGCACTTATTAATTACCAAACCATCCTAGATAGCAACGGAAAACCGGCTTTTGTCGTCGTGCCTTATGCCGAGTTTGTCAAACTCCCCGGTGTAGTACGCCCGGGCATGATCCCCAACGAGGTTGTTGGTAAACGCATCATGAATGAAGTCAGTATGCTCGCTGCCTGGCGCGAATACCTGATGCTAACGCAAGAGGAAATGGCTAAACGCATGGGAATTACGCAAGCCGGTTACGCACAGATAGAGGCTGCTAAACGCCCGCGTAAAGCAACACTTGAGAAAGCCGCAGCGGCTATGGGCATTACCTTGGATCAGCTCGCGTATTGAAGGGCGAGTTTGAGCTAAACAAAAGTGCGATTCCGGTCAACCAATCCCCCAATTTATTCCATTTAATTAGGTAATTACTCATGCAAACCCGTGAAGAACGCGACACCATGGGCGTGGTTGAGGTGCCCACAGAAGCAATGTGGGGCGCGCAAACGCAGCGCTCGTTGCAGAATTTTAAGATTTCCAATGAGCGTATGCCTGTTGCTTTGATTGTTGCGCTGGCCAAAGTCAAGCGTGCGGCAGCCACTGTCAATCATGATCTGGGATTGTTGGATAATGCCAGCACGGCTGCCATTATCCGTGCGGCCGATGAGGTGATCGCGGGTGATTTTAACGATCATTTTCCGCTGGTGGTGTGGCAAACGGGTTCCGGTACGCAAACCAATATGAATATGAACGAAGTGCTGGCAAATCGGGCTTCGGAAATTTTAGGCGGTGGGCGCGGATCGGAGCGGAAAGTGCATCCCAAGAATACTTCGCTGGGGACTTGCTCTGAGTCTTAGAGTCTTCACGTTGAGTATCATTGAGCTGCAGATGGGCAAGCTAATATTATATCGTCATCACTAAGGTTTAACTATTTCCCAATAGAGTTTATCAGGCGACAGAACAAATGCAGAAATACGCGGTAAATCAACAACTAATTGAGACTCTTTTAGCTTGGGTAAACTCAGGTGAAATCGCAATTCCAGAAATACAAAGGCCTTTTGTTTGGGATAGCTCTAAAGTTCGTGACTTAATGGACAGTTTATATCAAGGCTATCCAGTTGGTTATGTTATTGCGTGGAGAAATCCGAATGTGCGACTAAAAGATGGCAGTTTAAGTGAAGGCAAAAAAATCCTCATTGATGGACAACAACGTGTAACGGCTTTAACGGCTGCAATTCTCGGGCAATATGTAATTAACAAAACATATGAGAGAGTAAAAATCAAAATTGCATTCCACCCACTTGACGAGAGATTTGAAGTTCAAAACCCTGCAATTCTCAAAGACAAAACTTGGCTTCATGACATTGGAGAAGTTATAAATGGAAGTGTTTTAAGAGTAGTTAGGGAATATTTAAAATTAAACCCAGAAGCAGACGAGGAAAAAATTGAGAAAACAATTACCACTCTCGTTAACATTCCAAAAAAGCAAATTGGAATTATTGAGTTAGCCGCCGATTTAGACATTGAAACTGTTACGGAAATTTTTATCCGTATCAATTCAAAAGGTGTTGTTCTAAGTCAAGCTGACTTTGCGATGAGTAAAATTGCTTCTAACACAGAATACAGCGGTAACGAATTGCGCAAAGCAATAGATTACTTCTGTCATTTAGCCATTGCTCCAGAGTTCTACAAGCACATCATTGACAACGACAAGGAGTTTGCAAAGACAGAGTTTTTTCAGAAAATACAATGGCTAAAAACGGAGAATGAAGATTTATATAACCCTGACTACAACGATCTAATTCGTGTTGCGTTTACAACGCAATTCAACAGAGGACGGCTTTCTGACTTGGTAAGTTTGCTTTCAGGTAGAAACTTTGAAACGCGAACTTATGAAGACTCCATTGCAGAAGCATCGTTTGCGACACTCAAAATAGGTGTAAATAATTTCATAAACGAAACAAATTTCAAACGTTTCTTGATGATAATTAAATCCGCAGGATTTATTTCGCCAAAACTTATTCGTTCTCAGAACGCAATAAATTTTGCTTATATCGTTTATCTCAAACTAAAGGAATTAGGTGTTAATTCAGTCACTATTGAAAGTTATGTAAGACGTTGGTTAGTTTATTCGATCTTGACAGGTCGCTATTCGGGCGCGCCAGAAAGTGCATTTGACTTTGACATCAAACAAATTTCACAGAAACCGTTTGAGGAATACTTGAAAGAGAAAGAAGAAGGTGAATTATCAGACGCTTTTTGGAATGCGTCACTGCTACAGAGTTTGGATACTTCCGTTGCAAGTAACCCTTATTTCCATGTTTTTCTAGCTGCACAAGTAAAAGCAAATGACAAAGGATTTTTATCAAAAGATGTTTTAGTTAGCGACCTAATTTCGTTGCGTGGTGACATACACCATTTGTTTCCAAAGGACTATTTGAAAAAGAACGGCTTGGATAGGAGCAAATACAATCAAATTGCGAATTATGTTTATATGCAGTCAGAAATTAATATTAAGGTTGGCAACAAACCACCAAAGGACTATTTTGAAATTGTAAGATCGCAAATGATTAACACTAACCAACAAGTTAGTGGGCTTACAACAGAGCAACATCTTTTGGACAATTTAGGAATGAACTGTGTTCCGACTGAAATTCAGCAAATGAACATTGACAACTACAATGATTTTTTGACAACAAGAAGGAAACTAATGGCATTAAAAATCAAAGAGTATTATCACTCACTATGACAGATAATAACTGCTGCAGAAACAACGGTGGTCAGAATAAAATTAAATGTCCAATGAATCATTCCATCGGTTGTTGAACGATGAAGTAGCTCATTACCGGTGAATTCAAAAGCTGCATATATACATGAGAAATCAAACCGAAATTCTTAGTAAACCAGTACCCCAATTTATCCAATTTGATGAGGTAAACACCCATGCAAACCCGTGAAGAACGCGACACCATGGGTACTGTGCAAGTACCCGTTGAAGCAATGTGGGGTGCGCAAACACAGCGCTCCTTGCAGAATTTCAAGATTTCCAATGAGCATATGCCGGTTGCCTTGATTAATGCATTGGCTAAAGTCAAGCGTGCGGCAGCCACCGTCAATCATGATCTGGGATTATTGGATGCCGCCAGCACCGCTGCGATTATCCGTGCGGCCGATGAAGTGATTGCAGGTGATTATAATGATCATTTTCCGTTGGTCGTGTGGCAAACCGGTTCTGGCACGCAAACTAACATGAATATGAACGAAGTACTGGCAAACCGGGCATCGGAAATTCTAGGTGGCGGGCGCGGATCGGGGCGGAAAGTGCATCCCAACGATGATGTCAACAAAGGCCAGTCGTCCAACGATGTTTTTCCCACGGCAATGCATGTGGCTGCCGTGCAGGAATTGCAGCATCACTTGATTCCCGCCATTGCTTTGTTACGCGGCACGTTAGACGCTAAAGTGAACGCATTTTCCGATATTGTCAAAATCGGCCGCACGCATTTGCAGGATGCAACACCGTTAACATTAGGGCAGGAATTTTCCGGTTATGTTGCGCAACTGGATCATGGCTTGCGGCATATACAAGCGGGCATGGCGCATTTATGCGAATTGGCTTTGGGTGGTACCGCAGTCGGTACCGGACTGAATGCGCATCCCGAATTCGCCGAACGCGTGGCTGCCGAATTATCCCGCTTGACCGGATTGCCTTTTATTACCGCACCCAATAAGTTTGAAGCACTGGCCAGCAATGATGCGCTCGTACATGCGCATGGCGCATTGAAGACATTGGCTGCTTCATTGATGAAAATTGCCAATGATATCCGCTGGCTAGCATCCGGGCCGCGATGCGGCATCGGCGAACTTAAAATTCCGGAAAATGAACCGGGCAGTTCTATCATGCCGGGCAAGGTCAATCCGACGCAATCGGAAGCCATGACGATGGTATGTTGCCAGGTGATGGGCAATGATGTGGCCGTCAATATGGGCGGTGCGATGGGAAATTTTGAATTGAACGTGATGAAGCCGCTTATTATCCACAATTTCCTTCAGAGCGTACGATTGCTGGCGGATGCGCTCATTAGCTTCAATAACAATTGCGCGGTTGGCATCGAAGCCAATCAGGAGCGGATAAATTTACTGATGCATCACTCGTTGATGCTGGTAACCGCTCTCAATCCTCATATCGGTTATGATAAAGCTGCGGAAATTGCCAAAAAGGCCCATCGTGAAAACATCACGCTAAAAGAAGCCGCGATTGCAACGGGTTATATCACCGCGGAACAATTCGACGCGTGGGTCATTCCCGAGAGCATGACGGGAAAGTAGAGTGGTTTAATTGTTGCAGTTCATGACACCAAGCCCAAAATACCCTGATCCAGCGACGCGGCGTGAGCGTTTCGCATGGTGCATGTACGATTTTGCCAATTCCGGTTATACCACCGTCATTTTAACCGCCATTTTCAATGCTTATTTCGTTGGTGTTGTTGCCGCTGAGAAAGGCAATGGGCATGCCACGCTGCTTTGGACCTTGACGATCGCAGCCGCCAATATCCTGGTTTTATCGAGTGCGCCAATAGTTGGCGCCATTGCCGATTATTCCGGTGCAAAGAAAAGATTCCTTGTGGTTACTACAGTGGGCTGTGTATTCTTTACTGCATTACTCAGCACCGTTGGTCCGGGCGATATTGGCTTGGCAGTCGTGCTGGTTATCTTGGCGACTTTTATGTTTGCCAGTGGTGAAAACTTGATCGCGGCATTTTTGCCGGAGATCAGTACGCCTGAATCAATGGGACGGCTTTCCGGTTACGGTTGGGCACTCGGTTATGTGGGCGGATTGCTGTCGCTGGTGTTATGTTTGGGTTATGTCACGTACGCGGAGCAACAAGGATTAGAAGCCGCTCAATATATTCCAGTTACCAATCTGATTGTAGCGATATTGTTTGGCGTGGCTGCACTGCCAACATTGCTGTGGCTGCGTGAACGCGCCAATGCCACTGAATCTTTTGGCGATGTTCACATAATAACTGAGGGATTCCAACGATTGCGTACGACATTGCATCGTGCTCGCATGCATACCGATTTGTTTCGTTTTTTGCTCGCACTGACTACATATTATGCAGGTATTCACATTGTTATCGTACTAGCAGCCGTGTACGCACAAGAAGTGATGGGATTCAGAACGCAGGATACAATCATTTTGATTATGGTAGTGAATGTAACGGCGGCGATCGGCGCTTTTCTGTTTGGCCATTTGCAAGACAAGATCGGTTCACGCCGTTGCATTGCCATTACGTTGATGATCTGGATAACGGCAATTATCTGTGCTTATTCGGCCACCGGCACATTTCTATTCTGGGTTGCGGCCAATTTAATTGGCACCGCGCTGGGTGGTGCGCAATCCGCAGGAAGAGCCCTCGTAGGACAATTCACACCCACTGGACGTCAAGGGGAATTTTTCGGTTTATGGGGATTTGCGACAAAATTGTCGGCAATCATCGGTCCACTGACATATGGTGGGATGATCTATTTATTTGAAGGAGATCATCGGATTGCATTGTTGAGTACACTGATATTTTTTATCTCTGGTCTTGTGATACTTGCAACTGTTAATGAAAAAAGAGGACGGGAAATGGCCAAAATTGACTACTAAAAAGCCGCCTAAATTAGCAAATTCTAATTAAAAAATCATACGCTTGGTGTCTATTTTATTAATAACGCCATGTTAAAATAAAGCTTTCAAGACTTCTAAACCACATGAAATTTTCTGCCATTACCGCGTTATCACCATTGGATGGACGCTATTATTCTAAAACCGAGCCACTGCGAAATTATTTTAGTGAATTTGCTTTGATTCGCCACCGGGTGGGAGTTGAAGTGGCATGGCTTAAAGCTTTAAGCGATGAACCGGAAATTCCTGAAGTAATACCCTTCAGTGCTCATACTAAAGCGCAATTAAATGAGTTGGTTGCAAATTTCTCGGTGGCAGATGGCGAAGCTGTTAAAACCATCGAGGCTACGACTAATCATGATGTAAAAGCGGTTGAATATTGGTTAAAACAAGTATTTGCCAATAATGCTGAAATCACACAAGTGTCAGAATTTATCCATTTTGCTTGCACCTCTGAAGACATCAATAACTTGTCGTACAGCCTTATGCTTAAGTCCAGCTTAGAGCACGTGATGCTGCCAGCACTTGACGCAGTAATTGGACGTTTGGCGGAATTAGCACAGCAATTGGCTGATCTTCCCATGTTGTCACGGACGCATGGTCAGCCAGCCACTCCAACAACGTTAGGTAAAGAGATGGCCAATGTTGTTTATCGTTTGCTTCATGGCAAAAAACAACTCCTGGCGGTTGTATTACTGGGAAAAATCAATGGCGCTGTCGGTAATTACAATGCGCACTTGTCGGCTTACCCCAGTGTGGATTGGGAAAAGTTTGCACAGCAGTTTGTTGAGCAACTGGGGTTGCAATTTAATCCGTATACAACGCAAATTGAACCTCATGATGCCATTGCAGAATTATTTGATGCTTTTGCGCGCATTAATACCATTTTGTTGGATCTTAACCGTGATATTTGGGGATATATTTCACTGGGTTATTTCAAGCAAAAAACTAAAGCTGATGAAGTAGGCTCTTCCACGATGCCGCATAAAGTCAATCCGATTGATTTTGAAAATTCGGAAGGGAATTTGGGCATAGCTAACGCATTGCTCAGACATTTCAGTGAGAAATTACCGGTTTCGCGCTGGCAAAGGGATTTAACCGATTCGACAGTGTTGCGCAATATGGGCGTAGCATTAGGACATACATTATTGGCCTATGATTCATGTGCGAAAGGATTGAATAAACTGGAAGCCAATCCAGCGCAATTATTAGAGGATTTGGATCAAGCCTGGGAAGTCCTGGCGGAACCGATTCAAACGGTCATGCGACGTTATGGAATAGCCAATCCTTATGAGCAACTGAAGGCATTGACTCGTGGAAAGGGTGGCATTACTAAAGAATTGCTGCATCAGTTTATTGTCGATCTCAATATTCCGGAAAATGAGAAAAAACGCCTACTTGCGATGACTCCAGAAAATTATCTCGGTAAAGCAAGCGTACTTGCGCGACGAATTAATGAGCGGTCAGATAATTTTTAGCAAATTTATCTCGTTGATCTAAAACGCTTATTTATGAAGAATTACATCGCCTTGAAATAAATTTGATCAAATTGCTTGAAATTGAAATATGTGACCCAATATCTTCAAAAAATTATTAGGAGATACGATGGAGAGTTCAGAAAATCCAAGCAATTCAGGGTCAAATCAAGCAGAAACAGCACTTGCCAACGAGGAAACCAAAATACCGGGTATAACCAATGATGCAACGATTCAAACTGAGCAAAAAAAGGATCAATCGCCAAGCCTTGAGCATTTATTGAAGGAAGCCGAGATTAAAGCGGCTGAACATCATGATGCCTGGATAAGGGCTAAAGCTGAAACAGAAAATATCCGCAAACGTGCACAAGCTGATGTCTCTAATGCACATAAATATGCGATCGAAAATTTTTCAACTGCACTATTGAGCGTAATGGATAGTTTGGAAGCAGCATTGGCAGTCGATAACGCAAGTTTGGAAAATTTCAAAAATGGTATGGAGTTGACTCAAAAGCAACTACTGGGTGCTTTTGATAAATTCGGTATTATGGTAATTGATCCAAAAGGAGAAAAATTTGATCCCCATCAGCATCAAGCGATGTGCACTATTGATTCCGAGCTTGCTCCCAATACCGTGGTTCAGGTGATGCAAAAAGGCTACAAACTACATGAACGTGTGATTCGCCCGGCGCTTGTTTCAGTTTCAAAAGTGAAAGACTCTTGAATTTTTTTCAAGTATCTCCACTTTCAGATCAGTTAAAAGCAGAATTAATATTTAAAAGGATCTTAACATGGCAAAAATTATCGGTATCGACTTAGGTACCACCAACTCTTGCGTAGCTGTTATGGAAAGCGGAAAGCCTAAAGTTATCGAGAATTCGGAAGGAGCCCGTACCACGCCTTCGATCGTAGCTTATACAGAAGAAAGCGAAATTCTAGTAGGGGCCTCAGCGAAGCGTCAGGCAATTACCAATCCTAAAAATACTTTATTTGCAGTAAAGCGATTAATTGGCCGTCGCTTTGATGAAGATATGGTGCAAAGAGATATCAAAATGGTACCTTACAGCATTGTTAGGGCAGACAATAATGATGCATGGGTAGAAGTGCGTGGCAAGAAAATCGCGCCGCCGGAAGTCTCTGCACAAGTGTTGATGAAAATGAAGAAAACAGCAGAAGATTATCTGGGTGAGACAGTTACGGAAGCTGTTATTACCGTACCCGCTTATTTCAACGATTCACAGCGTCAAGCAACTAAAGATGCGGGCCGTATTGCCGGTCTGGAAGTAAAGCGCATTATCAATGAGCCGACGGCTGCCGCACTCGCTTTCGGGTTGGATAAAAAAGAAGGCGATCGGAAAATTGCGGTTTACGATTTAGGGGGTGGAACTTTTGATATTTCAATTATTGAAATTGCCGAAATTGAAGGCGAGCATCAATTTGAAGTATTAGCGACTAACGGTGATACTTTCCTGGGCGGTGAAGATTTTGATTCACGTGTCATTGAATATCTGGTTGATGAATTTAAAAAAGAAAGCGGCATTGATCTGAAAAAAGACATGTTGGCATTGCAACGACTGAAGGATGCCGCGGAAAAAACCAAAATTGAACTGTCGTCCAGTCAACAAACCGAAGTTAATTTACCGTATATCACTGCGGATGCGTCCGGACCTAAACACTTGGCTGTCAAAATAACACGCGCCAAGCTGGAAAGTCTCGTGGAAGAGCTGATTGAACGTACCGCCGGGCCTTGCCGTACGGCAATGAAAGATGCCGGTTTGAGTGCCTCGGATATTGATGATGTGATTCTGGTTGGCGGGCAAACACGCATGCCTAAAGTGCAGGAGAAAGTAAAAGAAATATTTGATAAAGAGCCGCGTAAGGACGTTAATCCCGACGAAGCGGTTGCTGTCGGTGCAGCTATTCAAGGCGGTGTTTTACAGGGCGATGTGAAGGATGTGCTGTTGCTGGATGTAACACCGTTGTCGTTAGGTATTGAAACGCTGGGTGGTGTAATGACCAAGTTGATTCAGAAAAACACCACGATACCTACAAAAGCGCAGCAAGTATTTTCTACTGCAGAAGACAGTCAAACCGCTGTAACTATCCATGTATTGCAGGGTGAGAGGGAGATGGCATCAGGCAACAAAAGTTTGGGGCAATTCAATTTAAGCGATATACCGCCTTCGCCGCGCGGCATGCCGCAAATTGAAGTGACATTTGATATTGATGCCAATGGTATTTTGCATGTGTCTGCGAAAGATAAAGCCACCGGCAAAGAAAATAAGATCAAAATTCAAGCCAGCTCAGGCTTGTCGGATGACGAAATTGAACGCATGGTAAAAGATGCCGAAGCGCATGCAGAAGAAGATCATAAAGCTTTGGAATTGGTTTCGAGTCGCAATCAGTGTGATGCTATGATTCATTCTGTCAAGAAATCCTTGAAAGAACATGGAGATCAGTTAGATGATGCGGAAAAAGCAAAAATTGAAGCCGCACTGAAAGATGCTGAGGAAGTGCTTAAAACTGACAAGAAAGAAGATATTGACGCAAAAACTCAAGCGCTGACAGAAGCTGCGCATAAATTGGCTGAGAAAATGTACCAACAAAAAGATCAAGCCGATCAATCAGCGCAGCCGGGTCCAGGAGCATCAGCCGGTCAAGGTGAAAAACCGGTAGAAGGTGAAGTCGTTGATGCGGAGTTTGAGGAAGTGAAGAATAAGAAATAGATTAGTTGTTTTGCATGTTAAACGCAGAGGCGTATGAAAGGATTTAAGTATCTTTTCTACGTACTCTGCGTTTTGGTGTTTTATTTTACTTAAACGTTATATTCCAGGTTGTTATGAATTTTATTGCGGTGATAGGAAATTGATATGAATAAACGCGACTATTATGAAGTCCTTGGTGTTAGCCATGATGCTGATGAGAATACTATTAAAAAAGCCTATCGCAAGTTAGCAATGAAATATCACCCGGATCGTAACGCCGGTGATGTTAAATCAGAAGAAATGTTTAAAGAAGCGAAGGAAGCTTATGAAGTATTAACCGATGCAAATAAACGCGCTGCTTATGATCAATTTGGTCACGCCGGTATTAGCGGGAACAGTGCTGGTGGTGCTGGCGCTCAGGGATTCAGTGATGCGTTTAGTGATATTTTCGGAGATATTTTTGGTACACGTGGCGGACGTTCGAATATGCATCGTGGCTCCGATTTACGGTATAACCTGGAGATATCTTTGGAACAGGCAGCGCATGGTGCCGAAACAAAAATTCGCATTCCTACCATGGAAAAATGTGAAACGTGCCATGGTGACGGCGCCAAACCAGGCACCTCACCTAAAACCTGCCCGACATGTAATGGTCATGGGCAAGTAAGAATGCAACAAGGTTTCTTTTCCATCCAGCAAACCTGTCCTAAGTGCCAAGGTAATGGCAAAATCATTTCTCATCCGTGTACCACTTGTCATGGCGTAGGGCGCGTTAAACACCATAAGACTCTGAACGTGAAAATTCCGGTCGGTGTGGACGAGGGCGACCGTATTCGTATTTCAGGCGAAGGTGAAGCCGGTTTGAATGGGGGGCCGCCGGGTGATTTGTATGTTGTGGTGCATTTGTCTGCGCACTCTGTTTTTCGCCGTGAAGGTGATCACTTACATTGTGAAATACCCATCAGTTTCAGTGTGGCTGCATTAGGCGGAGAAATTGAAGTGCCAACGCTGGAAGGCCATGCCAAAATTAAAGTGCCGGCAGAAACACAGACAGGTAAGATTTTCCGTTTACGAAATAAAGGGATTAAAGGCGTGCGTAGCCATGATAAAGGTGATTTACTCTGTCATGTTGTAGTGGAGACTCCGGTGAAATTAACTGTGCGTCAGAAAGAGTTATTAGAAGAGCTGGAAGCCATTAGTCTTACAGATGGTTCTCGCCATAGCCCGCGAGCAAAATCATGGATGGAAAAGGCCCGTGAGTTTTTTTCTGAATAAAGGCAATTGGTTACTGTTTCAATAATGCACGTGCTCTTTATTACGCCGGAATGAACCGATGGGCGAAAAGTGGTGCACTTTAAAATTTGAGCGGTTGCAGCAGCAACAAATCTTTCATATCACAATTGAAGCTGCTTGCATGAATAGCATCGGCATCTGAGTGTATCCTGATGCACGGGTGCGTAAAAAAATGACCCGCTATCATATTGATAGCAAAATCATTAAAATTCATTGAGTTACCTTGGACACCAGAATAACCTTAGTTCACTGAATTTTACCGGAATCCCTGGAGATGTATGGTAAAACACGTAAAACCGAGTAAGTCGGTGCTAATTTTTCCGCATAATCATTCCAAACAAGCATAAACCAGCCAATAACATAAAATAGGTGTGGGGTTCGGGAATAGGGGGGATGGGATTATCAGAGGAAAGCAGAAAGGCATGTTGATCTCCGGTCATGGTGTTTTCTGCGACGCCAACAATCCAGCCGTTATTGTTGATATCAAGTGCGTCTGTTAACACCCACCCGGCTTCTTTGCTGCTTGTGTCGAGGAAATCATTGAGATCAAAAACTTGATAACCGTTCCATAATGTTGCATGTTGGAATGCACCACCCGCGGCAATGGAAGAGCCAACTACCTGTCCCAATTCGTTCACTGCATTGGCGAATGTTTGACCACCGATACCGGGGATTAGCCGTAATGCGGCCATTGTGTCGCCATCATAAATAAATGCTCTGTTGTTGAACGTTGAAGTATCGCTGTATCCAACCACAACGCCGTGATTATTGATATCTAACGGAATATCACTCGATCCTCCCAGTGTGCCAATTTCAGTCACAGCGCCGTTCGTCAATATTCCGGCTGCAAAATTTCCCGTACTGTTTTCAAAAGTTCCAGCGATTTGCCCGGAATCATTAATTGAGTAGTTTCCGCCACTATTACCTTGCAAAGTCGGGATAAGATTATTATTCCAGTATGTAATGAGCCTGGAAGCATCATCCCCTGTAATTCCCACGATTTCTCCTGAATTATTGATACTCTGCGGGTTTCCATAAAAGGCATCAATAGGCGGTAAGGATTTTGTTTCGTCATTTTGCCAGAGTGTTGCGGTGGTTTTTCCAAAAAGATCCGAAGTAGATCCGACCACTTGCCCGGATTCATTGAGGCTATTCGCGACTGAGCCGAGATTGAAATCCGGTGTTGTTAAGAATTTTCCTGATCCTGTTATGCCGTCCCACAAGGTAGCCGTAAAAGTTGAAGTGGTTGATCCAGGTACGCCAGGAATCGGAACCTGAACGGATTGATAACCGGCAATTTGTCCTCGATCGTTTATGGCATTTGCAGTAGCAAAGGAAGAGTTGGATGAAAGATTAGTGAATGTGTAATTTGGAGCGGCATGGAGGATTACTGTACTGCATAGCATGATTCCAGAAAATAACACTATTATGAGACGTTTCATCATTAAATTTGCTCCTTAACTGTTCTATCTGACATAAAAAGCAATCATACAATACAATTTAATGCATCTGAAAAATAATAGGATAGAATAAATATCCGCTTGAAATATATTTCTTATTGTCATGACAACAAGTGCTTTGGTGGCAAGCCTCAGGGAATCGAAAATTCAGAGTTCCAGAGTTCTGTTTAACCGGCAAGCTGCATTGTCTATTCTTAATTCAGATAATCAAAGTGCGAATGTGCTGAAAGCTGATAAATTGGTTGTAAGACAAGAATCAATTTTTATACTAAATTGACAATTCATCGGACTCTTACTAGTCTCTATAAATCTTACGAGCTTCTATAAAATTTAAGGCGATTTATGCCGATTCTTTTCAAGTAATGCAAACCATTTTTGAAATTAGAATGATTCAGACACTTATAGAAAGGCATTAAATGGTCATATGGTCGGATCCTGAAGCGATCACTCTGGAAAACGTGCGATCTAGCACTAATCAAGATGTCGCACGGCGAATGAGATTAGGAGGACTGTTTTATGTTTTATGCGGTGCGGCGATTATTTTGATATCTCCAGTATTACGTTCACAGCCTTTTATCGTCAGCTTTATCATTTTATTCTCGCTTTTAGCAATATTACGATTTGTCATTTTTAGACGGGCTTTCAGTCTCAATAAAAATGAGACATTCATTGAATATGCTATTGGGTTTATTTATATCGCAACTGCCGTTATTTGGGCTTTTTTTCTCTTCTGGATTTTTTTAACTATCGGCAATATTGATAGTGTCACGTTTTTAGCGGTTATTGCGACGGCTGGTTTTACGGCGGGAGGTATTGCAGCAACCTCTCCACGCATTCGTCTCATGCTTGCTTTTGCTGTTTTGATTTACTTACCCAGCTTATTTAGCCTAGTAAATTTTGTGCCGACTGATGCCAGTTGGGTACTTACAATTATTGGGCTCTCTTATCTTGTTTTTTTAGTGCATAACGGCAAGCTGCAGCATGATGATTACTGGTCTGCCAGGCAACAAGCATTATTACTAAAAAAACAGGCCGCAGATTTAGAGCAAGCAAAGTTACAAGCTGAAGCCGCTAGTAAAGCGAAATCAGCTTTTTTGGCAGCTATGAGTCATGAAATCCGCACACCTATGAATGGCGTACTTGGTATGACAGAGATTTTGTCGACAACAGCTTTAAATGAAGAACAGGCCCATTATTTGAATGTAATACGTAATTCCGGCAAAACCTTATTGCGAGTCATTGATGACATTCTTGATTTTGCCAAAATGGAAGCGCGCAAACTTAACATCATAAATCGATCATTTAGCTTACGAGAATTGATTGATGAAGTTGATTTATTATTTCAAACCAAAGCCAAGGAGAAATCATTAAACTTCGTAGTCACTGTCGAATGTAATTTATCGTATGATCTTATTGGTGATCCTGATCGGATCAAGCAAATCTTATTTAATTTACTTGGCAATGCCTTTAAGTTTACCCAGCAAGGAGAAGTTCATCTTTTAGCGCGATGCGTTCTCATTCCACAGCAGCAACTTATTGAACTACAGCTTACGGTATCTGATACAGGTATTGGTATTTCTGCAGAAAACCAGAAGCTCTTGTTTCAAGAATTCACACAAGTCGGTGAAGCCACGCAGCATATCCACGGTACTGGGTTAGGCTTGGTAATTACACGGAATTTATTATCGCTAATGCATGGCACGATTACGTTGTCCAGTGAAGTAGGTAAAGGAACTCAATTTAATGTGCATATACCACTTAACTACAAAATAATGGATAGTGAAATTTTAGAACACACCCATCCTATTTCACAGGCATTACCAACGAGTAACAAATTCCAGGCTCACATATTACTTGTTGAAGATAACGAAGTGAATCAATTAATCAGCAAGACTATGTTGAAACGTTTAAATTGCGATGTCACTCTAGCACATGACGGAGCTGAAGCAATTCATGCCTTTTTGTCGCAACACTTCGACTTAATATTGATGGATTGCAATATGCCAGTAATGGATGGATTTGAAGCCACAAAACAAATTCGTACATTCGAGCAGCAACTCAATAAATCGCCCGTGCCAATTGTGGCATTAACTGCTCATGCATTTGACGAGATCAAACAGCAATGTCTTGATGCTGGCATGAACGGTCATCTTAGTAAGCCTTTTGATCAAGCGCAATTAGATAAAACACTTCAGCAATTTTTGGCTGCCGGTACTCATTCCTGAATAACCATCTGTGCGAAATCTTCTTCGCTTTCAACGATGCGTGCTCATATATTTGGAGCAGCAATATCCGAATTATTATCTGCACACAAAAGAAACCATTTCATTTGCTAGAAATATTTCTTATGGAGTCAAACTAATCGCGAATGGATCAGGCTATTGGAAATGAAATAGATTAAATTAGTAGTGCTATTTAGAGATTTGAAAGTGATTGCCATAGCGATAATGGCAGCGATTGCTCTAGAGCAGTCGTCAATTTTGTTTATTAAATCGCTTTCAGAGGAAACCTTATGCCTATCTCATCGCTAATAATTAGGGCTGCATCTGTATTAGCATCGTATGCAACAATTGTCACACTATTATTTTTTGCACATAATGTTTTTGCTAGATCCAATGAAATTAAATTTGCACTAACAGACCAGCCAGGACGCTGGTTTGATACCGGTTCAACCGTGGCTGGTAGTCGTTCTATTGCAATTGCCACACCAGGTGTACGTGTTAGTTTCTCGGGCAATTCCAATACGGTTCATACCCGCACCAGTCTGATTTATCCAACGGGTGCCGTGAATATGCCATTTAATACCGAACCGCGAAAAGGTGGCGATGATGTGACGTTAACAACGCCGGGTTTATACGTATTCACCTGCAGTATTCATCCCTATATGTTCGGTGCGGTAATTGTGGATGATCCAAAGACAACCGGTCTAGATCTCGGAGATTCGTTAAGTTTGATTAATGGCATTACGGTTCCGAGCAGCAGTGATTTGGCAACGCGTTTGTTGCGGACATTTTTCATAGCCACCAATCCCGCTAACTGGCAAAACTATGCGCGCAACACACCTTGGACAGTTACATATCCTAACGTTGATGTGCGCGTTGATAGCGGTGTGGTCAATTTACCGGCCGTGTTGAATGCTCGATATGGCAACGATATCAAGCTGGAAGAGCTGAGCAATCCTGAAGCTCCGGCTGTTGGTGAAATTCTGGTGACGACGCAATTTGAAACAACTGCCGGAAAATCAAAACCTGGCACGGTATCGGCTGTGAATGGAACTTCTTGGAAGGTGACGCGAAAAGTGGCTTTGCCTTCAATTAACATGAACAATCCGCATAACCTGTGGACCGACAAAAATCAAAAGGTTATCTACGTAACACAATGGTTTGATAGTAAATTGACAGTTTATGATCGGCTGACAGGTCAATTGATCCGTAATGTGTCCGTCGGTGAATCGCCCGCGCATGTGATGACTTTGACCGATAGCGACCGGATTCATGTGACCAATAACGGCGACAGCCGGAATGATTCCGTCATGGAGCTGGCACCGTTGGCAACTTCGGTGTTGCGCCGTGTCGATATTGGCCGGGGTAATCCCCATGCGCACTGGATGAGTCACGATGGCAAACATATGGTAACAGCCAATGCAATTTCCGGTGATACCACCCAATATAATTTTCGGGCTAATGCGATTGACGCCATCGTGCCGGCCAATAGTCCATTTAGCCACCCTTTGGCAACGGGCATGATGCCGGATGCAAGTAAATATTACCTATCGAATTTACTGGACAGCGTAATAACCGTAGTGGATATGAATACCCATCAGGTTATTAAAGAGATCAACATGATCGCGAACTATGATCCTGTGTCAGGCGTTATATCAGGACCGGTCGGTGCCTTGCCAATACAAACCCCCGTTTCACCCGACGGCACCAATATGGTGACGGCAAATACTCTGACAGGAACGATTACGGTCCTAAATACTGCAACGGATGAGATTGTTGCAATGTTGCCATGCGATCCAGGTTGTCATGGGGTTCAGTACGGTGCTAAGCAGGGCGGTGGTTATTACGCCTATGTCTCCAGCAAATTCTCGAACAGATTGCTGGTCGTTGACCCGGATCCGAATCAAGATGGCAATCCAATCGATGCCGCCATTGTGGGTAGTGTCGGACTTTTCTCTGCGGATACTACGCTTAAGGATGCCAGAATAACTGGAAATCCGGGAATGGGTGGACAAGGTATCCTTGCAGTTCCTGTGGTATACAACGGCTGGGTACAAAATTTACCGGCTCAGTGGACGAATCAATTAACGCCAGCGCAACGCAGCCCGATGCATTCTCACTAAGCACTGCCAGACTTAAACCAGAAAGCACTGATTAAGGGTTGATATTGCTGGAAACCTAATGAGTGCTTATCTCGCTTCCCCGCTGCAACTAGCGGGGGTTTTTCTTAGCACAATGTAGAATTTGTTTTGCTATCTAACGCTTCATTTAAATCTGTAGAGGCTTAACTTATTCCTTGCAATAAATCGTGCTCAATTTTTTTTGCCCAGTCGATCGATTCACCTCGTTTCTCACGTGCTTCACGAATGAGGCGAAGATTACGTGCAGTTGATTCAGCTTCCCAAGATTCCCGAATGACTACGATCGCATTTTCAAGAGCAATGATTGCAGCCTCTTGATTGTTGGCAAGTACTGCAAGTTCCACAAGTGCGGCATGATCCCAATAATCCGGTTTTCCTGCTGCAATGCGGCGTTCAACCGCATACGTCACAACCGGTAATATTTTTTCACGGCGTGGATCGGGTGGTTCGGCGAGTTCCATCAGGGTTACCGCATTGATGCCGGGAAAGGCATCACGCCAATCGGCTTCGAAGCCTTTAAGATAAGCTTCTATGGCTTGTTTGAGCAATCCTTGAACGAGACGATCTTGCGTGGATTGGGTGGCGGCTTCCCAGCGATCTTTGTAAATACGACCTAAAATACTGTAAGTTTCACTACTGGGGCCGCGTTTTGCAATCAAATCAAGCACTACTTTTTCTGCTTCATTACCCCGGCCAGCCCGGTTCAAAGCGAGACCGAGTTGTTCTTGCACCATTACCGTAGCAGCAAGCGGCGGTGGCATTTTGGGTACAAGATCGATCATGTCCTGCCAGCCTCTGACGGCACGATAAGATAGTAACAAATCGATCATCACACCGGATTCAGTATCCACAAAGGTTGCCTGCTGACTCAGCTCATCCTCGATTGCCCGCACTGCATCTAAACCTCGTTTGCGCGCATTGGATAAGCGTTTTTTGATCTGTTCCGAGTAATCGACTTGATCTCGAAATACATCGGTTTTGAGACGTTGGATATCCGGATAATTATCCACAAATTGATACAATGAGCTACCGGTAGTACGTTTAAGTATCTCGCGGAGTCTCTCTGCAAGGAAAGTAGACGTTAGAGTAATATCAACAGGTTTGCCATCTGCATCGATTTCATATGAAATGCTGCGTAATTGCGCAACATCGAAGAGAAGTTGCCGCGTATCGTTAGCGAAAAGCAATACCGTTGTGGCCGAACGAACGCCGTGGCGCATTCCTAATTCATAAAATACATTGGCATTAGCCGTAGTGAGGTCGGCGATAACGTACTCACACAAAATGAGCTGCTCGAGCATCGACTTGTGAATAATGCCTCCCATCATTTCTTCGGCGACACGTAAAGGATCAAGTCCAGCAGCAATGATTACTGGCTTAATTAATTGTTCATAAACCGCATCAAAATCGATGGCCTTACCAGAAGATGTGGGTTTCTTCCCAAATGGCATTAATACAAAACAGAGGGATTTAGTCATGGCATTTTCCAAGAATTAATGTGGTATTTTCTCATCGAAAAATATTGAAAAATTGTTGGATTTAATGAATGTTGTTTTTTATTATTAATGTACGACAATTATCATGAAAAATAGATTTATTTTCAGTTACTTTCCCCATATCATCAGCTTAAATATTTAGCAATTATAAAATTAACGCACGCTAAAACTTATATAACGTTATCGTTACAGCCTCAAGTAACTCGTCATCGAATAAGAGGGAATTTTTATGGTTCTTGAATTTGAACAAAAAGAACAATTATTAATTGAGATCAAGAAGATAATTGAAAACAAATGCTTTTCGAGTGATCTCCATGACATTAGGACACAGATCGCTTCCCTGAAGAAACATTTTGAGTATGATTGGGCATGTCAATTGTTACAAATAGCCTATGAAAAGCGGCGATCTGAAAACACAATCACAAAAGATTGGTGGCAATTTGAATCAACCCAAGATGATGTCTGGATCATTCAGCAGCAGGCATTTTGTACCTACAAAGATGAGAATCTTCCGTTAAAAACGCGATTTGAACAAGCCATTATTTTGCTGGAACACATTGGATTACGGAGTCCGGATAATAATAATGTAGAAACCCTTGGCCTAGGCGGTGCAGTTTATAAGCAGAAATGGCAAAAATTTGGCCAGCTCGATGATTTATATGAAGCACTGTTTTTCTATCGCGCCGCTTTTGAGCGTAATCCTTGCAAAGGGATGGGGTATGATGGTGTCAATGCAGCATTTATTCTGGATTTATTGGCCAATCGTGCCAATAGTATCGCGCAACGCAATGGTAATATATCGCAAGAAGCAGGGCAGTTGCAGCAGCAAGCTTTAGTATTACGCCAGCAAATGCTGGCACATATATCTGAATGGTCAGAAGCAGCCCAAAATCTTGATGAAGAGAGTCAGCAATGGTTTGCCATTACAGTTGCTGAAATTTATTTCGGTTTAAAGGATTATCAGAAGGCTACCGAATGGCTTGGCAAGGCGGCTATCATTCAGGCCGATAACTGGAAAAAGCAAACAGTGTTTGCTCAATTGATGCAAATCGCTCGCCTGCAGGGGATAGCCTTGCCTAAGGAAACGGATGATCTGGCAAATTGGCATTCAGCCTGGCAAACGTTGTCGCAAATTGTTGGTAAAGAAAGCATTCGTTGTGCCATTCAATCCGGGTTGGGTAAGGTTGGACTGGCGCTTTCGGGGGGTGGCTTTCGCGCTTCTTTTTTCCATTTGGGTGTAATGGCACGATTAGCGGAAATCGATGCACTGAGAGGCGTGGAAGTCCTATCCACAGTATCCGGCGGTAGTATTCTGGGAGCTTACTATTATCTGGAAGTACAAAACCTACTTCAAACAAAAGCAGATCATGAGATTACTCGTGACGATTACATCGATGTGGTTCGCCGCGTACAGAAAAATTTTCTGGAGGGTGTGCAAACCAATATTAGAATGCAAACACTTGCGAGTGTAAAAGATAATTGGCGCTTTATTATTGGCAATAAAGACTACTCCCGCAGCCACCGCCTGGGTGAATTTTATGAATCTCAGCTCTATCAAAGAATTTTAGATAATCATGTTGAAGGTGTTTCGCGCACCATGCCTGAATTGCGAATCAAACCCAAAGGTGAGCAAAATTCGCAATCATTCAAGCCAAAATTTTCGAATTGGTTACGGCGAGCCAAGGTGCCTGCGATTGTGCTTAACAGTACCTCTTTAAATTCCGGTCACAATTGGCAGTTCACTGCACATACTATGGGCGAGCCCGCCAGTTCGATTAGCGGTGAGATTGATGTCAATACACATTATCAGCAACAGTTGTATGAAGATGCGCCAACTAAGGATTTACAGAATTATCGTCTGGGCTATGCCGTAGCCGCTTCGGCATGTGTGCCTGGCTTGTTTGAGCCGTTGACAATCACCGGGCTTTACGAGGACTGCACTGTGCGCCTAGTCGATGGGGGTGTTCACGATAATCAGGGAATAGCCGGCCTGCTGAAAGAAAACTGTACACGGATATTATGCAGCGATGCTTGCGGTCAGATGGGTGATACTAGCGATCCTTCCGATGCGCCGCCAAGTGTTCTAATGCGTGCCAGTGCAATCTTGCAGGATCGAGTACGCGAAGCAGAACATCAAGACCTGCGCTATCGTTTGGATAGCCGTGCTCTGGACGGCTTGTTTTTCGTACATACCCGGAAAGAATTGGAAACTGAATCACTCGATTGGATTTCCAGAAGCATTCAACACAAGACGCCCAAAATAGACAAAGACAGCCTGACTTCCTACGGTATTGATCGCGAATTACAAGAAAAAATTGCCACTATGCGCACCGACCTTGATGCATTTACCGAAGTGGAAGCGTATGCGCTGATGGCCAGTGGTTACCAAATCACCAAACGTGAATTCGAGTTATTGCAGGAACAACACCATAAAGAGGGCAGTCCTGGCAGCTGGGGAGGCTATGATATCAAAGCAGTCGGTGTAGATTGGCCTTTCCGTCCGTTGTTGCCTTTGCTGGCGATGAAGCCGGATGCCAACGCACAACGGAAGGATTTAAGTTTGCAATTACAGGTTGCGCGTAAGATCTTTTTTAAAACATGGGATTTGAGCCTACATTACAAAATTTTGGCTTCGATAGCAATGCTTGCTGTTTTGGCTGGCTTGTTGGGTTTTTTATGGATAATACGAAATGAAACCGCCATTGAAACGATCACTTGGGGAGAGTTGTTAATAATAATTGGCGCTGCTGGTATTGTGTGCTTTCTACCTATAATCGAGTGGCTAAAGCCTGCCGGGATGGCAAGAAGCGGTCTATTTAAGTTTACCCTCGCCGTGCTTGGCTGTATTTTGGCCAATGTGCATCTGTATTGTGTTGATCGATGGTTTCTGGCTCGAGGAAAGCTAGATCGCTTGTTGAAATTATAAGTATCTTTTACTTTTGTGGTAGCACGTGTTTTTCACAAAAAACGATTCAATTCTGAACTATCGAGAGGAGTTTTGATAATGGCTACACCAACCATTTTCATCAGCTATCGGCGCGAAGATTCAGCGGGCCAATCCGGACGAATATTTGACCGTCTCGTACAGCAATATGGCAAAAAATATATTTATCGTGACATCGAATCTATCCCCGCCGGTGAAGATTTTGTGGAAGCAGTGCAAGAAAAAATCAAACAGTCAGATATTCTATTGGTATTAATTGGAACCAAGTGGTTGACCGCAGCGGATGGGGAAGGGCGCTGGCGATTGGCTGATGAAAATGATCTGGTTAGAGTTGAAATCGTTACTGCACTAAAACGCAATATGCGTGTTATTCCGGTATTGCTGCAAGGCGCTTCTATTCCCAAAGCCAAAGATCTCCCCGGCGAACTCGCAAAATTGGTGCAACGCAATGCAGTTGAAATCAGGGATACCAACTTCGATCTGGATATCGAACAGCTTATTGTCAAGATTGGATCCTCATGGCGTAACACATTCATCAGAACGTTTGCCCGCTGGCCGGTGTATGTGGTGATTACACTGCTGTTGGCAAGTCCGCTGGGGTTCTGGATCTATCCTCAAGTTGCACTCACTCCGGAGAAAGCCCGCATCCAGATTGCTCAGATGGGCATGGAATACACTGCAGATACTTTCATCGAGACTGCGAGGAAAGGCGATATCCAAGCTGTTGGATTGTTTTTGCGCGCAGGAATGGATCCCAATGTAAAAAATAATGTTATGAAAAGGAATGAATATAGAGAATCTGCTGCGATGCTGGCCGCAGCAAACGGTCACCTCGACGTCGTGAAATTGCTGAAAGCAAAAGGAGCCAGTCTTGACGAGGCCATGCCTTGGGCGATCGGACACGAGCAAAAACAGGTATTGGATTTCATGTTCGAGAGCAACCCGGAGCAAAACGCGATTAATCTAGGTTTACTTGCTGCTGCTGGTAACGGTGCCATTGATATCGTCAAAACTTTACTCGATAGAGGAGCCGATATTAACTTTATCGATAAAGACACCGGCGATTCGGCATTTATGCGAGCTGTTGGTTATCCTCCAGATATAAAGATGGCTCGCTTTTTACTGTCAAATGGGGTGACAGATATCAACCTCAAAAATCGAATTGGAAGAACCGCATTGTTTAATGCGGTTGAAAGCTTCGATACAGAATTGGTAGATTTATTGCTTGCTCACGGCGCTAACGTTAATGTAAAGGATAAGGATGACGTCACTCCTTTATATGAAGCCATAAGGGGCGGTTTCATGTCTAAAAGCGGTGATGAAAATGGACAGTTGCGTTTTGAAATCTCCCGAAGGTTGCTCGATAAAGGAGCTGATCTTACCATTCAAAAGAAAGGATTAACTCCCTGGTTAACACCTTTATCGCTGGCTATATACCAAGGATTCCCGGAAATCGCCGTGTTGCTAATCGAACGGGGGGCTGATCCCAACGACCCAACTGGGAGTCGTAAATATGACAATCATGGTGACAAAAATTACACAGTCCTGATGCAAGCAGCAGCAAATGGCATGAGCAATGTGGTCAAAATCTTACTTGCCAAAGGAGCAGACGTAAATGCCCACAGCGAGAATGGTTGGTCACCTTTATTAAGTGCTGCTGCAGGTCCTCGCGGGAATGAAATTATACCGATACTTCTTGACAGCGGCGCAGATGCTGGATGGACCGATGAATTCGGACGAAATGTGTTGATGGTAGTTAACTGGAACTCAAGTTCCCTTGAGGAGGAAATTTTCAAAAGACTCGTCAAAAGCGGCGTAAAAGTCAATGCGGTTGATAAAAACGGCTGGACTGCTTTGATGCATGCTGCAAATTCTCCATTCTACGAGAATCCAGATTTCATTCAGCAATTGCTTCGTTACGGGGCCAATACAACCATGAAAAATAATGTGGGTGATACTGCCTTGGCAATTGCCACTAAGCGAGATTTTAAAAAAACTATGCACCTTCTTAATACGCACGCAACAAATCAGCGTAGAAATCAAGGGAAGTAATAGGATTGCACCATAACGGTGTTTTTGAAATTTTATATTTATCTTTTATAAGCATTTGAATAAAAAGTAAATTTATAAGAAACTGAAGAAACCAGTTATGTAGAGATCACTATCAGAAGTGTGCTCGGATTGTCATATTATGTTGCTCTAAGTAACCCGCCGCAAGCAAGAAGTTCTTTCTTTTCAAGATATCTTAATCTCTGCGGGTTCAATTCCCCGCCCCTTGGGGCGAAAGCTGGTTGAAAACCAGTAGATTGAAGAGCGCAGTAAATACCCCGCTGCTTGCGGCGGGGTGCTTTATTTTGCGATCTTCAATATCTTCATTTTTTGTAGCCATTGACTAACAAATTGTGGTTTTTATCACCGCATAACTTTCTCTAATCATGTAATTTTCTTTTGCAAGCACAAGAATAGAATTTTCTTAATTGGAGAGGTGGATTCTAGGCTTTAAGTTTTTTAAAAATTCGACATCAAATTCGGAGATCAAATGGGTACAACATGGAAAAAATTTACGTTAACGAAAAACAGTGCTTCTAAATTATCCGCACTTACAGCAGTTTCACGTATTCCGAACAGCATGGAAGTTTGGTGGATCGGTTTGAGTGGATCGGTAGAAGCGGCATTCTGGTACGAAGGTGATCAGTGGAAGCGCTATCAGTTAGCGCCA